>JASHSA010000121.1 GCA_030037035.1 Thermoplasmata archaeon | reverse complement strand
TTCGCGCGCGCCTCGTCGCAGAGCACGGCGACCGCCGCGCCGTCCGACATCGTGCAGATCTGCTCGCGCGTCAGCGGGTAGGAGATCATCTCCGAGCGCAGGACGTCGTCGACGCTCAGGCGCTTCGGGTACTGCGCGTAGGGGTTGTGGAGGGCGTTCCGGTGGTTCTTCACCGAGACCCAGCTCATGATCCGCTGGCCCTCGGCGATCGCGAGGCGCTGGGCCTCGCGCTCGTCCCGCACGTGGGCGAACTTGCTCTTGCGCAGGTACTCGTAGATGTGCCGGACGACCATGAGGGCGTAGTAGCCGGTGTAGAACCCCCCGAGCGGGAAGTCGAAGTTCGTGTCGGAAGCGAGCGCGATGAACTCGTTGCCCTTCCAGGTCGCCACGCGGCTCATCGTCTCGTAGCCCGCCGCGAGGCAGACGTCCATGCGCCCGCTCGCGACCGCCTCGTAGGCGGCCTGGAAGCACTCGCCGCCCGTCGCGCCGCCCCACTCGATCCGTACCGAGCCCTTCGGGTTCAGGCCGAGGTAGTCCTGGACCATGCTCGCCGCCTTCAGCTGGCGCGAGAAGTGGTCGGAGAAGTAGGAGATCCGGCTGCCGTCGATGCGGTCCTTCGTCAGGTTCGGGATCCCGCGCGCGGCGTAGTCGTAGGCGCGCTTGACCATCAGGCGAAAGTCCATCGCCGGGTGCGCCTTCGCGAACTTCGTCACCCCGCCGGTGACCATGTAGACGCGGCGACCACCGGCGGAGCGGCGCGCCGGCGCGTGCGGGGGGCTCGTCCGGGCGCGGGAGCGCTTCGTCGGGCTCGCGGGCATGTTCGAAGAACCTCGGCGGGCGAGCAGGGTCCCCTCTATAACGTTCGCAGCGGGCTGCGCCGCCGGAGGCGACGGTTTTCCGCCGGAGCTCCTACCGTGGCCCGATGGCGCCGGACCGGGCCCTTACCGACCTCCTGTCGATCTCCGACCTCGCCGAGGAGCTCGGCCCGCTGCTCGAGGACGCCGCGCGGCTCAAGACCGAGCGCCGGCAGGGCGAGTCGCGAGCGACGCTCCCGGGCAAGAACCTCGCCCTGATCTTCGAGAAGCCGTCGGCGCGGACCCGCACGTCGTTCGAGGTGGCGATCCACGACCTCGGGGGGCACGCGATCTATCTCTCGCCGTCGGACGTCCAGATCGGTCAGCGGGAGTCGATCGGGGACGTCGCGCGCGTCCTCTCCCGCTACGTCGACGCGATCGCCTACCGCGCGTTCCGCCACGAGAGCGTCGTCGAGCTCGCTCGGTACGCGACCGTCCCCGTCATCAACGCGCTCGACGACCGCGAGCATCCCTGCCAGATCGTCGCGGACCTGCTGACGATGCGCGAGCGCTGGGCGGACGGCTTCCACGGCCGGCGCCTCGCCTGGATCGGCGACGGGAACAACGTCCTCCACTCCCTGATTCTCGGCTGCGCCGCGGTCGGCCTCGACCTCTCCGCCGCGACGCCCGAGGCGTACCGCCCGCGCGGCGAGGTCGTCCAGGCGGCGCGCCTCCTCGCCGACCGCACCGGCGCCGAGTTCCAGCTGTCGAGCTCGCCGGAACAGGCGGCGCGGGGGGCGGACGCGCTCTACACCGACGTCTGGGTCTCGATGGGCGACGAGGCGGAGAGAGCGCCGCGGGAGCGGGCGTTCGCCGGCTACCAGGTGAACGCGAAGCTCCTCGGGATGGCGGCGCGCGACGCGTTCGTCCTGCACGACCTGCCGGCGCACCGCGGCCAGGAGATCACGGACGACGTCCTGGACGGACCCCGCTCGGCGGCGTGGGACCAGGCGGAGAACCGGCTGCACGCCGCCAAGGCGATCCTCGAGCGACTCCTGCTCTCCGCGCCGGAGCGGGAGCGGGGCCCCCGCCAGCGCCGGCATCGCCGGACGCGGCCCCGCCGACGTCGGTAGGGCGTCGGCGCGAGCTCAGGCGCTCGGCCCGGCCTCCGGCTCGGCCCGCAGGCGGACCTTGAGCAGGTGCTCGAGCTTGCGCACCAGCGAGTCCGGCGGATGGATGTCGCCGGTCTCGATCTTCAGTACGACCGACTTCTTCTCGTTGAGGCGCTTCGCCAGCTCCTCCGGGGTCCACGCCAGCGACTCGCGGGCGCGACGCACACGCTGGCCCCAGTCGTCGGCGAGCTCGAGCTCGCCGATCTCCGTGTAGAGGTCCCGCTCCTCGAGCCGGCGAGGACCCCGGCCGGCGACCGTGGGGGAGAACGACCGGGGACGCGCCGGCCCGGCGGCGCTCGCCGCCGGCGCAGGGGCCGGCGGAGGGTCGACCGCGGCCCCGAAGCGCGCGCACTCCGGGCAGACCTGGAGGACGGAGCCCTCGATACGGACCCGGCTGGTCGAAGCGACCTCGTTCCCGCACATCTCGCAGAGCATCGTCGGTTCCCGTCGGGGGCCGGAGCGCCCCCCGGTGAGCGCCGAGGGCCCTCGGCCCTCTTGATACCGTCGGGTCCGTCGGCAAGCGGCCGCCGGAGCGAGAAGAAGGCTGGCCCGTTCCGCCCGGCCGCCGCGCCTCGCCGGCGTTTTTGGTCACAGTTCTCTTATAGGGGAACCTTTTGGCCGCGCCCGGAGACCCCCAAGGATGGCGCAGAAGCCCCACCTCAACATCGTCTTCATCGGCCACGTCGACCACGGCAAGTCCACGACGGTCGGCCGGCTGCTCCTCGACACGGGGTACATCCGCCAGGAGGAGATTGACAAGTTCCGCGCCGAGGCCGAGGCGAAGGGCAAGGCGACGTTCGAGTTCGCCTGGGTGATGGACCAGCTCAAGGAGGAGCGCGAGCGCGGCGTCACGATCGACATCGCGCACCGCCGCTTTGACACCCAGAAGTACTACTTCACCATCATCGACGCGCCCGGCCACCGGGACTTCGTCAAGAACATGATCACGGGGACGAGCCAGGCCGACGCGGCCGTGCTCGTCTGTTCCGCCGCGGAGGGGATCCAGGAGCAGACGCGCGAGCACATCTTCCTCTCGCGGACGCTCGGGGTCACGCAGCTGATCTGCGCGATCAACAAGATGGACCGCCAGGAGGTCGCCTACTCCGAGAAGAAGTACGAGGAGCTCAAGGAGGAGCTCACCAAGCTGCTGAAGAACGTCGGCTACAAGGTCGACCAGCAGGTGACGTTCGTCCCGATCTCGGCGTTCAAGGACGACAACATCAACAAGCCGAGCCCGAACATGGCGTGGTTCAAGGGCCCGACCCTCCTGGCCGCGCTGGACGCGCTCAAGATCCCCGAGAAGCCGACCGACAAGGCGCTCCGCCTGCCGGTCCAGGACGTCTACACGATCACGGGGATCGGCACGGTGCCGGTCGGGCGGGTCGAGACCGGGAAGCTGAAGATCGGCGACAAGATCACGTTCATGCCGAGCGGCAAGTCCGGCGAGGTGAAGACGATCGAGATGCACCACGAGGCGGTGCAGGAGGCGATCCCCGGCGACAACATCGGCTTCAACATCCGCGGGATCGACAAGAACGACATCCGTCGCGGCGACGTCGCCGGGCCGGCGTCGGCGCCCCCGACGGTCGTCGAGAGCTTCGTCGCGAACGTCCAGGTCCTCAACCACCCGAGCGTGATCACGGTCGGCTACACGCCGGTCTTCCACTGCCACACGGCCCAGGTCGCCTGCGAGTTCACCGAGCTGCAGAAGCGGCTCGACCCGAAGACCGGGCAGGTCGCCGAGGAGAACCCTCAGACCCTCAAGACCGGGGACGCGGCGGTCGTGAAGATCACGCCGAAGCGCCCGCTCGTGCTCGAGAAGTACAAGGAGTTCCCCCAGCTCGGCCGCTTCGCGGTCCGGGACATGGGCCAGACGGTCGCCGCCGGCGTCGTCGTCGACGTCAAGAAGCGCGCCGCGTAAGGACCGGACGGGTCCTGAGGCGCGGCGGAGGGGGACGGGCGCTCGATGCCGCAGAAGGCGCGGATCGCGCTCAGCGGGACCGACTCGCGCAAGGTCGACTCGATCTGCCGGCAGATCCGCGAGATCTCCCAGAAGACCGGCGTCGCGATCGCCGGGCCGATCCCGCTCCCGACCAAGAAGCTGCGCGTGCCGGTCCGCAAGGGTCCGGACGGCGGCGGCACGAGCACGATCGACCACTGGGAGATGCGGATCCACAAGCGCCTGATCGACCTCGACGCCGACGAGCGGGCGCTGCGCCAGGTGATGCGGATCCAGGTCCCGGACGGCGTCAACATCGAGATCGTCCTGACGGGCTAGGGCGTGCTCGCCCCCGGGGCGGGTCGCCGCATCGCGCCCGTCGCCCTGGCGGTCGCGGCGGCCGAGGTCGTCGCGCTCCTCGCGCGGGGGCCCCTCGAACTCGCGGCGCTCGCGGTCGGCTTCGCGCTCGCCGGCGTCGTCGCCTTTTTGATCGTCTTCTTCCGTGACCCCGAGCGGCCCGCCGGCGAGGGGGTCGTCTCCGCGGCCGACGGCACGGTCCGGGCGGTCGAACGGCGCGGCGACCGGTGGAACGTCTCGGTGTTCCTCGGGCCCCTGAACGTCCACGTCAACCGGCTGCCGCTGGCCGGCACCGTCGAGCAGGTCGAGAGCTCGGGCCACGGATTCCGGCCGGCGTTCCGAGAGGACGCGGAGCAGAACCTCCGACGCAGCTACCGTCTTCGGACGGAGGTCGGGGCGGTGGAGGTCGTCCAGATCGTCGGCGTGGTCGCGCGCCGGCTCGTCTCGTTCGTCCGGCCCGGGGCGACCCTGCGCAAGGGGGAACGGTTCGGGATGATCGTCCTCGGCTCGCGGGTCGACGTCCTCCTGCCGGCGGCACGGACCGTCCCGACCGTCCGCGTCGGCGAGCGCGTGCGCGCCGGCTCCTCGACGATCGCGAGGATCCTGCCGTGACCGACCGCTTCCGCGTCGGCGCGAACCTTTCGACGCTCGCCAACGGCCTCCTCGGGGTCGGCGCCGTCCTCTACACGCTCGCGGGCAACAAGCTCTGGGCGATGCTCCTGGTCGCGATGGCGATCGGCTTCGACGGCCTGGACGGGCTCCTCTCCCGGCGCAGTCCCCTGCCCTCGAGCCGGTTCGGACGCGTCGCCGACTCGGTCGCCGACGCGGTCTCGTTCGGCGTCGCCCCGGCCGTGATGCTCGCCGTCCATACCGCGGACGCGGGCGTCTGGGCGCCGTACGAGCTCGGGCTGACGATCGTCGCCGCCGGTTACCTCGCCGCGGCGATCGCCCGGCTCGTCTACTTCACCGCGCGCGCCTATGAGCTGCCGTACTTCCGCGGGGTCCCGACGCCCGAGAGCGCGCTCGCGGTGATCGTCCTCCTGCTCTTCCACGACCTCCCGGGCTACGCCACCGTCGAGCCGATCGGGACGCTGGTCGGCGGCGTGGTGATCGCCGTCATGATGCTCGCGCCGGTCCGCTACCCGAAGGTCCGTCGTGGTTCGCCGATGCGGCTCCCGTCGACGGTGACCGCCGGGCTCGCCGCGGCGGCGCTGGTGCCGCTGCAGTTCCGGCCGGCCCACGATAGCGTGCTCGCCTGGACGGCCGAGCTCGCCGCCTACGGCATGCTCGTCGGGGTCGCGCTCTACTACGTCTACGGCCCGTTCACCGTGCCCGCGTCCGACCCCCGGGGAGGCTAGGCGATGGGACGACCTCGCCCGCCGCGGGCCGCCACGCTCTCCCCGCGCGAGCGGCTCCTCTTCGAGGCCGGCATCAAGCTCGGCGGGCTCTTCCACCAGTACCTCGGGATCCCGCTGACGGGGAGGACGGCGGGCGGGCTCGCGCGGACGATCGAGCGTGCGGTCCGGCTCCAGCCGTTCGTCCGCGGGGCCCGAGTGCGCATCGCCCCGGCGCGAGGGGGACCCCTCGGTCGCGGCCGCTACGCGTACCGGTACCTGACGGCGGAGATGCTCGACGTTCGGCTCCGACTCGCCGACGGTCCGGTCACGGTGCGAGCGCGTCTCGCCCACCGGCCCGAGATCCGCTACCCGCTGATGTGGGTCGAGTCGACCGACGCTACGTCCGCGACGCGATCGGCACGTAGGCGAGGTCGGTCGGCCCGACGTAGGCGGCCGTCGGGCGGATCAGGCGGAGGTCGTCGTACTCCTCGAGGACGTGCGCCGTCCAGCCGACGACCCGGCTCGCCGCGAAGACCGGCGTGAACAGGTCGTGGGGGACGCCGAGGAGCGAGTAGACCGAACCGGAATAGAGGTCGAGGTTCGGGTAGAGCCCCTTTTCGCGGTGGACGACCTCGACGACCTTCTCGAGCAGGCGACAGTAGCGCAGGTCCCCCTTCGCCTCGCCGAGCCGCCTCGACCAGGCGCGCAGGATCGTCGCGCGGGGATCCTCGACCTTGTAGACGCGGTGACCGAACCCCATGATCCGCTCGTGGCGCGCGAGCTTCGCCTTGACGACCTCCTCGACACGGTCGAGCGAGCCGATCTCGTCGAGCATCTCCATCACCCGCTCGTTCGCGCCGCCGTGCAGCGGCCCCTTGAGCGTGCCCACGGCGCTCGTCACCGCGCTGTAGAGGTCGCTCAGCGTCGAGGCGGTGATGCGCGCCGCGAACGTCGACGCGTTCAGCTCGTGGTCGGCGTGCAGGATCAACGCGACGTCGACGGCGCGCGCCTCGAGCTCCGTCGGCTCCCGGTCGAGCAACGCGTAGATCAGGTAGGCGGCGTGCGAGAGCTCCGGACGGTCCCGGAGCAGGGGCCGGTTGGAGCGTCGGCGGTGGAACGCCCCGAGGACCGTCGGGAGCGCCGCCGTCAGCCGCTGCGCGCCGCCGATCGAGCTCGGGCCGGCGCTCGTCTCTCCCGGCTCGAAGACCGCGAGCGCGCTCACCGCCGTCCTCAGCACGTCCATCGGTTCGGCGCTCGCCGGCAGCGCGTCCAGCTGCCGCGCGAGCTCGGGCGGGATCGTCCGCAGCGACGCGAGCCGCTGCTGCAGTTCGCCGAGCTGGCTCGTGGTCGGGAGCCGGCCGTACCAGAGCAGGTAGGCGACCTCCTCGAACGTCGAGCGCTCGGCGAGCTCCCGGATGTCGTAGCCGCGGTAGATCAGGCGGCCCTGCTGGCCGTCGATGAAGCAGATCCGCGACTCTAGGGCGACGACGTCCTGCAGACCCCGTTGAACCTCCCCCGGCACGCCCGTGCACGCTCCTTGGCTCGGCGCGAGCCTACGTGCCCCTATGGGCGTTGTGCCCCGGGAGGACGTCCGGGCCCGCCGGGGGAGGGCCGGCGACGGGGCGGGGGTGCCGCCGGTGGTAGGCGACCGTCGCCGCCGTCCAGAGCGGGACGGAGGCGAGCAGGATGGCGGAGGCGACCAGGAAGACGAGGCGGAACGAGCCGACCAGGGCGAGGACCCCCGAGAGGCCTGCCCCGGCGACCGCGGCGAGGCCCCCCAGGGCGCTGTTGACCCCGAGCAGGCGCCCGGGGTCCCGGGGGCCGAGGCTGCGGAACAGCATCAGCGAGCTCGCGGTCGTGTAGACGGCGATCGCCCCGCCGAGGAGGGCGTAGACCAGGACGTTCGCCTCGAACGTCCCCTGCCGGGCGAGCACGGCGAACGTGAACCCCGCGGTCGCGAGGTAGCCGACGCCGCGGACGTACGTCGCGCGGCCGACGAGGCGGTCGACCCCGAAGCGGTTGGCGAGCCCTCCGGTGGAGGGGAAGACGAGCGTCTGGGCGAAGTTGTTGGCGAGGTTGACCAGGAAGATCGACGACGCCGCGAGGCCCGCGGTGTAGAGGTACGGCGTGTACGAGATGTTGAACAGGTTCGACGAGAGGTTGAACAGGAACGTCGCGAGGAGGATGAGCGGCAGCTCGTGCCGGAGCTCCTCCGCGGCCCACGCGCGGAACCGCGCGACCGGGTGCGGGCGCCAGGGGGGACGGGCCGGGAAGAACGGGACCGGGTTCCGGAGGGCGATGTGCGGTCGCAGCCGGGAGAACAGGCCCGCCGGATGGCGCGCGACGCTGGCCGTCGTCAGCGGCCGCGCCGCCTCTCGGATCCCGAACCAGAGGGCGACGGCGCTGACCACGGCGAGCGCCCCGAGGACGTAGAGGAGCGCCCGGAGCGCGTCATCAGAGGCGGTCCAGAAGAAGCCGAGCAGCAGCCCGGCGAGGGAGCCGACCATCGACATCTCCTGGAACGACGCGAACGCCGTCGGCCGTTCCTGCTCGCCGAACTTCTCGAGGATCAACAGGTTGGACGCGCTGACGCCGGCGGGGGAGAACGCGCCGAGGACCGTGTAGAGGGCGTAGAGCGTGTAGACCGTCCCGACGCCGGCGAGCACGGCGTAGATCGCGGCGAACGCCCCGTAGTTGATCGCGAGGAACAGGCGCCGGCGCGGATAGCGGTCGGAGAGGTGGCCCCAGAGGATCGACGAAAGGATCACCGCGGTGTTGAACAGGGTCGCGGCGACCGCGACCTCGGTCCAGCTCCCGTGCAGCGTGATCAGGATCAGGAGCGGCAGGACGACCCCGAAGCCGGCGGTCGCCGCGTTCACCGGTACGAAGGCGAGCAGCCACGGCCGCGCGACGAGCCGCCCGGACCAGGTGCGGAGGCTCGCGGCCATCGACGGAAGTCGTTCGAGAAGGTGCCGTCACTTAACGGTGGGCGCGCACGCGCGGGCGCGCCGGCCCCCTCGGAAGCGCCGGCTTTTCGACACGCTTATTAACTGACCGACTTCTCGCGGCCCGTCCGAGGGGAGCGAACCGCTTGGCGATCGGTTTTGTCCTGATCAGCACGGCCCCGGCCAAGGAGCACGAGGTCTACACGGAGCTCCTGCGCGTGAAGGGGATCGTGGAGCTGCACCCGCTGTTCGGGGAGTACGACTTGATCGCCAAGGTCGAGGCGGAGGACTTCAACGCCCTCGGCCAGCTCGTCGTCGACAAGATCCGCTCGGTCCCGGGCGTCATCGACACGAAGACCCTCACGGGCATCAAGTTCTGAGGAAAACCATGATCGATTCGGTAGTGGCGAGCGCGGCGTTGAAGATCGGCGGCTGGCAGTTCCTCGAGATCCTCCTGCTCGTCTTCGCGCTCTTCATGATCCTCGCCGGGGTCTTCACCGCCTACTTCGGGAGCGGGAAGAGCCGGACCGTCGGGGTCGTGCTGCTGGTCGCGGGGCTCGTCGTCGGCCTCCTGAGCGGCTACGCCTACCACGCCGGCTGGATCGGCGTGAAGGGCGAGCTGGGCAGCCTGATCTGGGAGTCGTTCCTCGTCATCATCGCCGCGGTGATCGGCGCCCTGGTCGCGGTCGGGATCTTCCTGGTCGCGATCATGAAGTCGTAGGCGCGTAGGGGCCGTGGCCGACCGCCGCCGTCGGCGCTCCGGGGCCCGCCTCGTCAGTCTCGCGAGCGACGTCGGGAGCGTCTACGCCGCCCAGATGCGGGCGGTCCTCCTCGCGACCGTCCCCCCCGAGCGGATCGTCGACCTCACGCACGAGCTGCGTCCCGGCGCGATCGGCGAGGCGGCGTTCGTCCTGCGACCGATCCTCGCCCGGTTCCCCCACGGGGCGGTCCACGTGGTCGTCGTCGACCCGGGGGTCGGCGGCCGCCGGCGAGCGATCGCGATCGCCTGCCGGGACGGCTCCGTGCTCGTCGGGCCGGACAACGGGGTCCTCGCGCCCCTCGCGAGGGAGCTCGGGGGTGGGCGGGCGTTCCGGCTCGATCCCCGGCGCGTCGGCGTCGCCTCGCGGGTCGGCACGACGTTCGACGGCCGGGACCTGTTCGCCCCCGCGGCGGCACGGCTCGCAGACGGCGTCCCGGCCGCCCGGCTCGGAGCCCCGACGACGTACCGGCAGCCGAACGCCACGCCCGCGCATCGGGCCGCCCGCTCGGCCGCCGGCACGGTCGTCCATATCGACCGGTTCGGCAACGTCCTCACCGACCTCCCGAGCTCTTGGCTCCCGCCCCGCACGTCGGCCATCCGGGCCCGCGTCGGTCGTAGGAGCGTCGACCTTCCGCTCGTCCGGAGCTACGAGGCGGCCGGCCCCCGCCGCCTCGTCGCGCTGCGATCGAGCTTCGGTACGGTGGAGATCGCCGTCGGGAACGGAGACGCTGGAGAGCGACTGGGCGTGCGCCTCGGGACGCCGGTGCGACTCTCCTGGGCGACGGCCGACGGGCGGCGGCCGGCCCGGCGAAATCGTAAGTAGCGAGCCTTGTAGAGGCGTGCGGGGGACGGGCGTCGGTCCCCCGGCCGATGGCGAAGCGCGACTACTACGAGGTCCTCGGGGTCCCGCGGAGCGCCACGACGGACGACGTCAAGTCCTCCTATCGGAAGCTCGCCCGCCAGTACCACCCCGACGTCACGAAGGAGAACCCGAAGGTCGCCGAGGAGAAGTTCAAGGAGCTCTCGGAGGCCTACGAGGTCCTGGTCGACCCCGAGAAGCGGAAGCGGTACGACCAGTCGGGGTTCTCCGGGGTCGAGTCCGACTTCGGCCCGGGAGGGTTCAGCTGGCAGAACTTCACGCACGTCGGCGACCTCGAGGACCTCTTCGGTTCGTCGCCGCTGTTCCGCCAGCTGTTCGAGAACTTCGGGATGCCGTACGGCGGCGTCGCCTCCCGCGAGAGCGGGCGCGGCTCGGACGTCGAGATGGCGCTGCGCCTGCCGCTCTCGGCGGCGGTGCACGGCGCCCGACCGACGCTCGAGGTCCCGCGCGCGCGGCCGTGCGCCGACTGCCAGGGGACCGGGGCGAAGGGCGGCACCGCGCTCGAGGTCTGCCCGGAGTGCGGAGGGCAGGGGCAGGTCCGCCGGGTCCAGAACCGCGGCTACACGCAGCTGATCACGATCGGCGAGTGCCCGCGATGCCACGGCACGGGGCGGAGGATCCTCGAACGCTGCCCGACCTGCCGCGGCAGCGGGACGGTCACCACGACGGAGAAGATCGAGCTGGACGTGCCGCCGGGGATCGAGGAGGGCGCGGTCCTCCGCGTCCCCGGCCACGGCAAGGCCGGCCGCCCGGGCTCGAGGGCCGGGGACCTCTACGTCCAGGTCGTGTTCGAGGGCTCGGAGGGGATCCGGCGGGCCGGGCAGGACGCCTACTCGGAGACGACCGTCCCGCTCGCGACCGTCCTGCTCGGCGGGAGCGTCACCGTCCCGACGATCGACGGCAAGGCCGACCTCCGCATCCCCGCCGGCACCCAGCCCGAGACCCAGTTCCGCCTGCGGGGGAACGGCTTTCCCCGTCTCCGCGGCTCCACCCGAGGGGACCTGATCGTCACCGTCCACGTCCTGATCCCGCGCTCCCTCTCGTCTCGGGAGCGGGACCAGCTCCGGGAGGCGCTCGGCGCCGGGGCGGCGGCGCCGGAGGGGCGCAAGGAGTCGTTCTTCCGCCGGCGGTCGTCGTGACACGTCCGGACGCCGCGGAGACGTACTTCGCCGAGCGCCCGCACTCCCGCTCGGACCGGCGTGAGCTGCGGTTCCTCTATCGGGGCGAGCTGCTCTCGTTCGTCGTCGACGCCGGGGTCTTCGCGGCCCACGGGCTCGACCCCGGGACCGCGCTCCTCATCGAGAACCTCGGCGTCTCCGCCACCGACCGCGTCCTCGACCTCGGCTGCGGCTGGGGGCCGGTCGGCGTCGCCGCGGCGCGGAGCGCGCCGCGCGGCGAGGTCGTCCTGACCGAGGTGAACCAGCGCGCGGCCCGCCTCGCCCGAGAGAACGTCGCCCGCAACCGCATCGTCAACGCGAGCGTGCGCCTCGGGCCGCTGTTCGTGCCGGTCGGGAGCGAGCGGTTCGACGTCGTCGCCTCCAACCCGCCGTATCGTGCCGGCCGCGAGCTCGTCCTGCGGCTCCTCGCCGAGGCGCCGGCGCACCTCTCGCCCCACGGGCGCCTCCTTTTCGTCGGCAAGGGGAGCCAGGGGATCCGCTACTACCAGGAGTGGCTGGCCTCCCACTGGGCCCCGGAGGTGAGCGTCCTCGCCCGCGCCTCGGGCTACCGCGTGCTGGAGGCGCGGGCGCCCGACGGCGTCGCCGCCGGCGCCCCGAGCGTGGCGGTCGCCGGCGAAGGGGTTATGAACCGAAGGTCGCTCGGCCGCCGCCCCCGAGGACGGGCGGGCGCGCCCGGGACCGTGCGTTCCGGCCCGACCGTTCGCCGAGGGAGCGGTCACGCAACGGGGTGAGTCGGACGCCGAAGGAGGCCAAGGAGCCCAAGGAGGAGCCGAAACCGGCCGCCGGCGGCAACGCCGCGGACGAGGCCGGAGGCTCCGAGAAGGGCGCGCGGAAGGAGCGGGGCGGGAAGCCGAAGGACGGCAAGGACGCCAAGGAGGGGAAGGAAGGCAAGGGCAAGGGCCGCCCCGCGCCCTCCGGCAAGTCCGCGAAGGTCGTCCCGACGAACCCGAACTTCCGCTACATCGTGCGCGTCGCGAACACCGACCTCGACGGGACGCGGTCGACCGCGCTCGCGCTGACCCGCGTCAAGGGCGTGGGCCTGAGGCTCGCGGAGACGACGTGCCGGCTCGCCCACGTCGACCCGCACGAGATGATCGGCAATCTCCCCGAGGCGACCGTCGACGGGTTCGAGACCCTGCTGCAGTCGCTGCCGACCCAGGTCCCCTCCTGGATGGTCAACCACCCGACCGAGCCGATCCTCGGCGAGACGGTGCACCTCTTCGGGCCGGACCTCGACACCCGGAAGCGCGACGACGTGAACGTGATGAAGATGATCCGGAGCTACCGCGGCGTCCGCCACGAGCGCGGACAGAAGGTCCGCGGGCAGCGCACGCGCTCGAACGGGCGCACCGGCATGGCCGCCGGGGTGCTCAAGAAGGCCGCGAAGGAAGCGGCGGCCGCCGCGGGCAAGGAGAGCGCCCCGGCCGCGGCGCCGGCGGCACCGGCCGCCGCCGCGCCGGCCACGGCGGAGAAGAAGGCGTAGGGGGAGGCGACGATCGATGGGGGACCCGAAGTTCCTGCGGCGACGCTACGACACCCCGAAGCACCCGTGGGAGGCGCTGCGGATGGAGGAGGAGCGCAAGCTCCTCGAGCGTTACGGGCTCAAGAACAAGCGGGAGCTCTGGAAGGCGCAGTCGGTGCTGCGCGGCTTCCGGCGGCAGGCCCGCGAGCTCCAAGCGCTGCTGCGCGCCGGCAACCCGCAGGCGCGCCGGGAGACCGACGCGCTGCTCGGCCGTCTCAGCCGTCTCGGGATCCTCTCGGTCGGCACGCCGACCCTGGACGACGTGCTCGCGCTCTCCACCGAGGACGTCCTGCGTCGCCGGCTCGAGTGGGTCGTCTTCGCGAAGGGGCTCGCGCCGACGCCGAAGAGCGCGCGCCAGTGGATCGTCCACGGCCACCTGTCGGTCGGGGACCATCGCGTGCGCCGGCCCGGCACCCTCCTGCCGTCCGCGGAGGAGAGCCGGCTCGCCTACTCGCCGTCCAGCCCGCTCGCCGACGACGGCCACGCGCTGAGGACGGCGCTGCGCGACCGGCTCGAGCGGCGCGGAGGCTCTCCGCCGGCTCCCCCGCCGGCCGCGGAGGGGGAGGTCCGCCCGTGACGAAGGTCGGGATCGCGCACATCTTCGCGAGCTACAACAACATCCACATCACCGTCACCGACATCACCGGCGCCGAGACGCTCGCGAAGGCGACCGGGGGGATGGTCGTCAAGGCGGCGCGCGACGAGTCGAGCCCGTACGCGGCGATGAAGGCGGCCGACCAGATCGCCGCCGTCCTGAAGGAGAAGGGCTACGAGACGCTGCACGTGCGCGTCCGCGCGCCGGGGGGCAACCGCTCCCGCTCGCCGGGGCCGGGCGCCCAGGCGGCGATCCGCGCGCTCGCGCGCGCCGGGGTCAAGATCCAGCGGATCGAGGACGTCACGCCGGTCCCGCACGACGGGACGAAGCCGAAGGGCGGCCGCCGCGGCCGTCGGGTGTGATCGCGGTGACGGTCACGGTCGGCGAGCTGTCGGCACGCCACGCGCGGCTCGAGCTCGACGGAATCTCCGCCGCCCAGGCGAACGCGATCCGCCGGACGCTGATCGCGGACGTGCCGAAGCTCGCGATCGAGGACGTCGAGTTCCACCTCGGGCCGATCCGCGACGAGACGACGGGCAAGGACTACGACTCGTCGACGAGCATGTTCGACGAGGGGGTCGCGCTGCGCCTCGGCCTCCTGCCGATCCCGACCGACCTCTCGCAGTTCCGGCGGAAGAGCGACTGCACGTGCGACGGCGCCGGCTGCCCGCACTGCCAGGTGATGTACTCGATCGACCGCAAGGGCCCGTGCACGGTCTACGCGAAGGACGTCGTGCCGCTCGGCGACGCGACGCTCGCGATCCTCGAACCCGAGGTGCCGATCGTCCGCCTCGGGGCCCGGCAGGCGCTCCTCGCCTACGCGACCGCCGTCGTGGGGACCGGCCGCGAGCACGCGAAGTGGCAGGTCGCGCACGCCGTCGGGATCTACCCGAGACCCCACGTGAGGATCGCCCGGAAGGAAGGCTGCTCGGACGCCTGCCTCAAGCGGACGGCGGCCTCCTGCCCGGTGAACATCCTCGACTTCGCCGACGGGAAGCTCTCCGTCACGGACGAGGTGAAGTGCATCGACTGTCACGCGTGCGAGAAGACGTGCGAGCACGGTTCGATCCACATCGAGCCGGACGAGGAGAAGTTCTTCCTCCGGTTCGACACGGACGGCTCGTTGAGCGCCCGCGAGGCGCTCCGCTTCGCCCTGAAGGACCTCAGGCGCCGCCTCGAGGAGCTGCGCGAGGCGGTCCAGGGGATCCCGTAGCCGGCCCGGCGCTCGTCCAGTCGTAGCGCAGGATCGCGGCGATCTCCCCGAACGCCGCGAGCCGTCGTCCCGGCGGGTCGTCGGCGCGGACCACGAACAGGCGGGCGCGCGCGCCCCGGGCCCGGTCGAGGAGCGCCACGACCGCCGGCTCGGCGAGCAGCCGCTCGCCGACGAGCAGCGTCTCGACGGCGCCGGCGTCGATCGCCTCGGCGACCTCCCGGCGCCCGACCGCCGCCCGGCGCCCCCCCGCGACCGCCTGGACGAGCTGCTCGACGACCTCCGCCTCCTGCGCGGCGACGCTGGCGCGCAGGACCTCGCTGGCGCGTCCGGAGCGCAGGAGCTCGTCGACCCCGACGCGGCCGGCCTCGGCGGTCGGGTAGACCCGCACGCGCCGGGCGAGCTCCGGCGACGTCTCGGCGAGGCGACGCACGAGCGCCTCCTTGAGGAACCCCGGCCCGGCGACGATCAGCGCGGTGGCGTCCGCCCCCTCCCGCTCGACCAGCGCGCGCAGCTCCTCGAGATAGCTCGCGCGGTCCTTCTCGCCCTGACCGCCGTCGAAGTGCTTGCCGGCGAGCGTCCGGCGGACGTCGGCGACCGGCTCGATCGAGCGACCGCGGACCCGCACGACCGACGAGTCGCCCCAGTCGACGGCCGCGATCACGATCGCCGGGTCGCCTCGGCCCGCGACGCCCTCGTCCAGGAGCGCCTGCTCGGCGACGGAGATCTCGGGCTTCGACAGCGTCACGTCGTCGCCCTCGGCGAGGTCGAGCGTGTGGTGTCGGCCGAGGTCGAACGGTCCCTCGACGATCGGTCCCGTGACCCGGAGGTGCTGGTTGAAGCCGTGGAAGTCGACCTGCTCGGCGCGCACGACCAGATAGACACGGCGCCGGGTGCGCTCGGCCCCCGGAACGTCCTGCGGGGCCTCGGGGTCGCGCCGCGTCGTCGACGCGCCGACGGTCTCGCCGGGCCGGATCAGGCGCGCGAGGCGCCAGAGGTCGCTCGGCGTCTCGAGCCGCACCTTGAGGGCGCCGGTCGAACGGTCGCGGAACACGAGGCGCACGCCCGGACCCGTCCGGCCGCGACGGGCGCCAGCTACAAGCGACTTTCGGCCGCTCGGCGGAGCCGCTCGCGATAGGCTTATCGCGCCGTCGGCCGCTGCGCGCGCCATCGTGGCGAGCGAGCCCCGACCGACGTACCGCGGGGTGCTGCGGCATGACGCGATGCCCGCGTTCGTCACGGCCGGGGCGCTCCAGTTCGCCGCCCCCGCGACCGCCCTGGTCGTGCTGATCTTCACGATCCCGGTCGGCTACGCGCGCGCCGGCCACCCGGGCGAGGGCTCGATCGCGCTCGCGCTGCTCGGCCTCGCCTCCGCCCTGCCGACGCTCGGCAGCGCGTTCTTCGCGGGCCCCCTCGCCGACCGCCACGACCGGCACCTCCTCCTCCGGAGCGCGAACGTGATCTCCCTGCTCGCGACGGCGGGGCTCGCGGCCGACCTCTTCGTCCGCCCGGGAGGCAGCGTCCCGCTCGCCCCCGGCTTCTACTTCCCCACCTGGGTCGCGCTCGCCCTGCCGGCGTGGGCCCTGCTGATCTCCTCGGCGACGGTCTTCCGACCGGCGTTCAACGCCTCCGTCCCGAAGCTCGTGCCGCCCGCGGAGCTGGGGCGGGCGAACGGCCTCATCTACGCGATCGCCGCCGGCACGAGCGCGAGCGCGTCGCTCGCGGTCGGGATCGTGCTGAGCGTCGGGCCGGCCGTCTACGCGCTCGCGGCGCCGTTCGCGCTGTTCCTCGCGACCCAGGTCGCGCTGGTCGGGGTGCGGGCGGACCTGAGCGCGCCGAGGCCGCGGCCGACGCGGCGGATCTGGCCGGACGTCGTCGAAGGGCTGCGCTACCTGTGGGGGCGGCGGGACCTCTTCGAGATGACCGTCGCCGCGCTGGTCGTGAACTTCCTCGTCGCGATCGCGTTCGTCGAGCTCGGCCTCTACGTCCTCGTCTGGCTCCGGCTCGCCTCCGGCTTCTGGTACGGGGCGATGGTCTCCGCGTCGACCGCCGGCGCGGCGGTCGGCATGCTCACGATCGCCCACGTGCGCTTCGAGCACCGGGCCGGACGGGTCCTGATCCTGCTCGTGCTGGCGATGGGGTTCGCCGTCCTCGGGCTCGCGCTCGTGAGATCGGTGTGGCTGGCGCTCCCGATCGTCTTCGCCTACGGCCTACTGCCGGGGATGGTCCAGACGGTCTTCCTCTCGAGCGTCCAGGCGACCGTTCCGAACGAGATCCTCGGGCGGGTCTTCTCGGCGGACGAGGTCGGCAGCTACGCGCTCGTGCCGGTCGGCCAAGCGAGCGGCGGGGCGCTCACCTACGAGGCCGGCGTGCAAGGGACGTTCCTCGCCGCGGGCGCGTCGATCGTCGTCCTCGGGGTCGTCATGGCCGTCGGCTTCGGCGCGCTCCGCACGCTCGGCTTCGAGCCCCACGCCGCGGCGCGGGGCACGACCCCGGCCTCCGACTAGCCGGTCGACACCGGCGCGACGGGGATCCGCCCGGCGTGGTACCAGTCCCGGGACGGGCCGAGCGAGCGGGAGAACCCGAGGCTCCGGTAGAGCCGAAGCGCCCGCTCGTTGCCCTCGGTGACGTTCAGGTACACGGACGAGGTCGCTGCGCGGTCCAGCGCGCGAAGCGAGGCGGTGAGCATGCGACGACCGACCCCGGAGCCCTGCCGGGCCGGCTCGACCATGACGTCGGCGACCAGGACGCCGGCGGGGGTCACGACGGAGAGGACGGCCCCGACCGGGGTCCCGTCCTGCTCCGCCACCAGCGACCCGGTCGCGGAGAACTCCCCCCAGCGCCCTCCCAGGATCTCGTCGACCTCGCGGCGGGCGTCCGCCGCCTCGTCGTCGAGCTCGAGGAACAGGAAACGGTCGAAGCGGTCGTGGTAGGCTCGTCGGTGCAGTTCGGCGAGCGCAGGGACGTCGGCGGGCACGACCGGCCGCAGCGACTCGCCGGGAACCGACGGCTCCGGCCGGGCGGAGAGCGAGCCCCGGCGGACCATCTCGCTCCGGGAGTACCGGCGGTATCCGAGCGGCTCCAGCGACCTCTCCTCGTCCGTCGTCGAGAGTCCCGGCAGCGGGCCGTGCACGAACGCGATCGGACCGCACGACGCTTCAACCTCCCCGAGCAGGCGGGCGTACTCGTCGCCGAGACGCTCGCTCGGCTCGACGTACAGCAGGTCGATCGAGAGCCCGAGCGGGCCGCCGGCCGACCAGCTGGCGAAGCCGACCGGCGCACCGGCGACCCAGTAGAGGCGACCGGGGATCGCCCCGGTCGCGAGCCTCTCCTCCATCGCGGTCAGCCACGACGAAGATTCGAGGCCGTCGATCGCCCGTCGTCCCTCCACGGCCCGACGCCCGAGGCGGAGCGCCGCGGCCGGCGCGTCGGCGAGAGGGGTGAGGCGCGACTCCACCACCACCCAGGCGCACCTAGGCAGATAACGGCCGGTGCGGCGCGGTCAGCCGAGGTTGACGCGGGACTTGATAGGTCGCGGTGGGTGAGGGCGACGGGGTCCTTCATGCGCACGGTCGACGACCTCGCGGGGGCGCTCGGGTTGGGAAAGGACGAGGTCGCGCCGGCGGGACCGTCGGTCGGCAAGGTCGCGGTCCGCGCCGTGCGAGGGCGGGCCTCCGGGCCGCGGCGGGGCAAGCTGGTCCTCGTCAGCGCGATGACCCCGACGCGGCACGGCGAGGGGAAGACCGTCACGACGATCGGCCTCGCGGACGGACTGCGCCGACGGGGGGTGAGCGCCGTCGCGTGCCTGCGCCAGCCGTCCCTCGGACCGGTCTTCGGCGTCAAGGGCGGCGCGACCGGGGGCGGCCGCGCGACCGTCGAACCGTCGACCGAGATCAACTTCGGGTTCACGGGGGACATCCACGCCGTCGCGGCGGCGCACAACCTCCTCGCCGCGCTCGCCGACAATCACGTCTACCACGGCAACGCGCTCGGGATCGACCCGACGCGCTACCTCTGGAACCGAACGCTCGACGCCGAGGACCGCGCGCTGCGCCGCATCGTCGTCGGCGACGGCGTGCCGAAGCAGGTCGCCTACCCGAGCGCCTTCGTCATCGCCGCGGCGTCGGAAGTGATGGCGATCCTCGCGCTGGCGGGCGGCTACGAGGAGCTGAGGAGCCGGCTCGACCGGATCCTGGTCGGCTTCGCGCGCGACGGCCGGCCGATCCGCGCGAGCGACCTCCAGGCGGGCGGGGCGATGGCGGCGCTGCTGCGGCACGCTCTCGAGCCGAACCTCGTGCAGACCGCCGAGGGGACCCCGGCGCTCGTCCACGCCGGTCCGTTCGGGAACCTCGCGCACGGGACGTGCAGCCGGCTCGCGATCCAGCTGGCCCTCGCGACGAGCGACTACGCGGTCGTCGAGGCCGGCTTCGCGACCGAGCTGGGCGCCGAGAAGTTCGTCGACATCGTCACGCCGACGCTCGGGGTCGACGTCGACGCGGCGGTGCTGGTCGTGACGCAGCGTGGCCTGAGGGTCCAGGGCGGCGCGTCGGACGAGGAGTCCGGCCGTCCGGCGCCGGCGGCGCTCGAGCGCGGCCTCGCGAACCTCGAGCAGCACCTCGACAACCTCGCGGCGCTCGGGGCGGCGACGACCGTCGCCCTGAACCGCTTCCCGGGCGACTCCGCGGAGGAGGCGGAGCGCGTTCGCGCGTTCTGCCGGGAGAAGGGCGTCGAGGCGGTCGACTCGAGGGGGTTCGAGCAGGGCGCCGCGGGGACGGTCGAGCTCGCGGCAGCCGTCGAGCGCTCCGCGGCGCTCGGGAAGAGGACCCGGCCGCTCTACGCGCCGGGAACCCCGCTCTCCCGCCAGATCGAGCTGATCGCGACGCGGCTGTACGGAGCCGACGCCGCCGACGAGCGGCCGGAGGCGCAGGAAGGGCGAGCACGCCTGGAGGCGATCGGCGAGGTCGACGGGCCGGTCTGCATGGCGAAGACCCCGCTGTCGCTCTCGGACGACCCGAAGAAGCTGAACCGACCCCGCGGGTTCCGTGTCAGCGTCCACCGCTACGCCCGCGCCGCCGGGGCCGGGTTCACCGTCGCCTTCCTCGGGAGCATCGAGGCGATGCCGGGTCTGCCGGCCCACCCGGCGTCGGAAACGATCGCCATCGGCCCGGACGGGGAGATCACCGGAGCGCGCTAGCGTCGCGAGCGAAGGACTAGGGACGCTACCGCGCCCGACTGCGCGTCCCTGCTCGGCGGCTCCGTTCTGCCTGGGCGGCGGCAGAGTTCGAGCGGGTCGCCGTCGCGGGCTCCGTACGACCCAACGGTCCCGGAGCGGCGCCGGGATTCGGCGGCATCGGCCGATCCCAGGTCCTCCGGGACGCGGGGCTCCCTAGGTTGCGCGCGATGACGACGCCTGCCGACCGTGGGCGCGCGCCGAGGGCGCGCCTCCGACGGGCGTGGTCTGGTTCTCCCTCGGGCGCGGTCCGGTCTCGGGGCCCCAATTCGCCCCATTCATGGCGGTCTGTCGCCGCGCCCCCGTACGGACCGGTCCAGCCTGCCCTTCGCGCGGCTGCTCCAAAGGGGGTGGAGAGGTCGCGGGGGCAGAGGTTCGGCGCTGACCCTCTAGCGGAGCCGCACCCCTAGGACTGGGGGCGGTTCTCGACGAGGATGAAGTGATGGCACCCGACGCACCAAGGTTGCAGTCCGACCCGGGTGAGCCTCGGAGGCGCCTGGATCGCGAGCACGCTGCCGCCGGCGCGACACTTGGTGCATCGACACTTCGGCTTGTTCGCGATCACAGCCTCGATGGCTTGTTCGCAGTCGTCGCACACGGCAGG
>JASHSA010000120.1 GCA_030037035.1 Thermoplasmata archaeon | reverse complement strand
CGTGTCGAAGAGATCCTCGAGGACGACGTTCCGGACCGACCGAGCCAGGATCCGTCGTTCGTAGCCCTCGCCCGAATACCGCCCGTCCTCGGCGGTGTAATCGGTGCACCAGCGGAAGACGAACGGAAGAGGGGCTCGGAACGTCGCCCGCACCTGGTAGTGGCGACTGGGTCCTCCCTTCGGCACTCGAATCCTCTCCCGACTTCGCGCTCGAAAGGAGGAGTTGAGGTATAGGCTTCGCGCCGGAGATTCCTTCGTCACGACGGGGGAGGTTCTCGCGACGCGCGAGCCTGAACTCGCGGCAGGTTCCAGGAGAGCGTCAGCCTCGGGCCGGGAGCCCTTCGCGGAAACTCGCTTCCATCGCAGCCGCCAACCCGTCCCAGAAGGTGCTCGCCCTTCGAACCCATTCCGACCTTGCGGGGTACGTCGGGACCATCCAGCGTTCCACGAGGGTGATGGACAGTCGGGTCTTCTTGGGGCCCAACCGGGTCAGCTTGTAGTCGACGGAGTTGAAGTCGGACTCGTCGATCTGATCGAGGTGCCAGGCGTTCGGCGGCCGAAGACGGACGACTTCCACCGCCACGGCGAACGGTTTGGTCTTGGGGCTGGAGTAGCGGACGCGAACGACCCGGTCGGGTCGCAGCTCGAGGACACGGAACCTAGGTTTGGACCTCGAGTACTGACCGTCGTCCGCCCGATAGTCGGTGCACCAGTCGTACACGTAGGCGATCGGGGCGGCGATGACCTTGGTAACCCGTCCTACGTGAGTCGCGTAGACCTTTCGGCTGTCTTCGGGCATCGCGAGCGACACACGGCCGGCGGCTCTTGACCTCTGGCCCCTCGATGCTCGAGTTCGCCAAGGAAGAGCGGCGACGCCGGCCGGGGATTCCACGCTGGTCGGTTCGACGACTGCGGATGGCCGTGACACCGGCGCCTCGGTCACCGAGTCCAGAATCGCTCCGTTCGCCGTCGGTGAGTTCGCAGGCCGCCCCTCCGAGGCGAAGTGCCGAACCGGCGGCCCCGCGCTGACGGCTCGGGCGTCCCAAGGTCGCGGCCGTCGCCGCCTCCTCCCGGTCCTGTCGGCGCGGGGTCGTGCGACGATGCCGCGCCCGGCCCTCACCGGGGGTCGTCCCGCGCAGCCACCTAACCGGGACTGGCGAGCGCGGCCCGGAGCTCGCGATCGAAGTCGTCCGGCCTCGAGAGGTTCACGAGATGGTCGGCTCCGGCGACCGAGACGAGGCGTGCTCCGGTCACGGCGCGAGCGATGCGCTTAGCGATCACCGGGGAGGACGGGTTGTCTCGGTCCCCGACGAGGATCGTCGTCGGGACCCGGAACGCCGCGAGGCCTCCCGGAACCGGGGGCGGGTCGGTGGCGAGCTTCATGCTGCGGTTCTCGAACGCCTCCGTCGCGTTCTGCTCGACCATGGTGCGGAAGAGCTCCAGGCTCGACCCTCCCAGCTGCGAGCACCAGAGCTGCCGGAGCAGGTCGAACGCCGTCGCCGCCTCCTTCTTCGACCAGGCCAAGCTGATCGCCTGCGACTTTTGGTCGTCGTAGTCGAACGCCGCCTTCTCCTCGGCGTCGAACGGGGGCTGCAGAGCCCCGCCGGCCGGACCCGGTGCCGCGAGGAGCAGCCCTCGCACCATGTCGGGGTTCGCCAAGGCGAAATCCAGTGCGATCGCGCCCCCCGCGCTGGAGCCCACGACGAACGGCCGGTCGACCCGAAGGTGATCGAGCAGCGCCCGGAGGTCGTCCAGGTACGAGAACGCCGCCGTCGCAGGGGCCGAGCCGCCGAACCCGCGCAGGTCGAATCGTATCGTTCGGTGAGTGCTCGAGTAGACGGAGACCTCGCGGTCCCACATCCGACTGTCCGCGATGACCGAATGGACGAACAGGACAGGGCTTCCCGCCCCGGCGGTCTCGTAGGCGAGCCGGCCCCCAGGGACGTCAAGGTGGGCACGAACCGTTCCGGCCGTGTTCGCGTGCTGTTTCCGAGCCATGATGACGGCTCAGCGGAATGCCGTACTAAAGCGCCCGAAGGGGGTGGTGAAACGGCACGCTCCACGCAGACGGTCGAGGCCGCTGCGGGGTCATTGCTCAGCGCTCGGGGTACGACGAAACAGGCGCGACTGGATTCCCGGAACCCAGGCTCCCCGCTCAACGCGAGTCTCGGAGGGCCCCCCGCTGCCTTCGGGAGGAGCTGCGACCGACACTCGGGTCTCAGGGACTGCGGTCCACGGACGACGGCTTGACCCCCACGAACAGACCCCGGCCCGGCGTCAGCCCCCTTCTCCAGAATCGAGGGACGAGGCCGGCCGCCCTCAGGATCTCCAGAAACCGGTCGCGCCCGACCAGCAGGCCGACGTCGGTCTCCCGGAGATACCGGATCCTCCGGCCCGGTTGCCCGATCAGGTAGTGGTACTGAAGGACCGAGTGGTTGCCTCGACGGGAGGAGACGCTCATGCGGGCCACCGTCACGGCGGGACTCGCGTGCGAGAACACGTGGACGTAGCCGCTTCGGAATTCGGAGGGGTCGATCCACGGTTCGACGAGGAGGATGCCGCCCGGTCGGAGATGGCGGGCGAGGTTGCGGATCGCCGCGCGGAGGTCGCGCTCGGTCCGCAGGTGACCGACCGCGCTGAAGAGGCAACTCACGACGTCGAACGTCTCCTCGAGGCGGAAGCGGCGCATGTCGCCGCGGACGAGCCGAGCTCCCGGAAGGCGCCGGCGTGCGACCCGGAGCATCTCGGCGCTGAGGTCGACGCCCGTGATCCGGTACGCGTGCCGAAGGAACTCGAGGTGTCGCCCGGTGCCGCAGGCGACGTCCAACCACGCCCTCCCGGTGGATCGGCCCATCCGACGGACGAGCTTCTCGAGAAACCTCGCCTCCGAGCGGTAGTCCTTCTCGGCGACCAGCGCGTCGTAGTACTCGGCGAGACGGTGGAACATGAGGGGCCGGGATGCCGCCATGGCCGCTCGCTCTGTCGTTCCGTCCCGCGGGCAGTGCCGCGCTAGCCTGGACGACGATCCGAGGGAATCCCGCTCGGGGGATAGCGCCTTCCGCGAGGCGGGGCTAGGCGGTCGAACGCGCCGACCCTCCGCGCACGGGCCGCTCGACCAGAGGGCGGAGCTCGACCGGGATGCCGGCGCGCTCAAAGAGGACCCCCACGGGGCACGTGCGGACGGTCGCGCGTAGGGCGGCGTCGACCGCCTGCTCCGACGCCTCGGTGCGGAGGCGCAGCGTTCCGCGCACCCGTGCGATCGTGGCGGATCCCGGGGGTCGCTCCGCCTCGAGACCGAGCGTCATCGAGGAGAACGCGAGCCGGCGCCTGCGCGCGACCAAGGCGAAGATCGTCGTGATGCAGCCGGCGAGGGAGAGCACACAAAGCTCGAGGGGGCTCGTCCCCGTGCTCTCCCCACCTTCGTCCCGCGGCAGGTCGACCGTGACCTGGTGGGTCCGTCCGTCGTCGACGACCGTCCTGTAGCCCCTGCCCACGCCGCGATCGCCTGCATCGGGTCCTGGAGCCGCCGCATCCACTTCGTTGTGAGGTCGAGTCGGGTTGACCCGGCGGCCCGATGCGCGAGCCGTCGCGCCCTCGCTCGGCCCTGTCTGCCTGCTCTGTAGCGATGCCGTTCGTCCCGAGCTCTCGATGCCGAACCCCTGGGACGAGCTCGCCGTCCGAAGAGATCGGGCCAGTGGCGCGTCGGGAGACCTCTGGCATCGCGCCCTGGTCGACCCGAGCCTGCGCGACGTACCTAGCTCCGTCCGAGGGTCGCGGGTGCTCGAGGTCGGCTGCGGGACGGCTGCCTCGCCCGATCGCTCGCCCGGAACGGCGCCGCCGAGGTGATCAGGATCGACCGAGCGGCGGAATCCGTACGCCTCGCGCGAGCGAGGGAGCGTCGTCGCCGAGGGGGGCGAGGTTCCGGCTCGCCGACGCCGCTTCGCTACCGTTCGGAACGGGGCACTTCGAGCGGGTCGTCGTGAACATGACCCTCCTGGAGGTTCGCGGCGCCCGGACGGCGACCGAGGAGGTCGCCCGGGTTCTCGGGGAGCCCGGCCGCTTCGTCTTCTCGATTTCCCATCCGTGCTTCGACGTGGACGAGCGGAGCGTCGGGTCGATCGACCGCGGCCGGGACGCGCGGGGGGTCTTCCGGGCCGTACTGTACCGAAAGGTCGCCGGCGAT
>JASHSA010000119.1 GCA_030037035.1 Thermoplasmata archaeon | reverse complement strand
GGTTCGCGTTCTTCGAGGACCCGGAAGGGAACCTCTGGGAGATCTCGCACTTCCCGAAGAAGTGAGCGGTCGGCGAGCGCCTCGTAGCGGGTGGACGACCTCGGAGCCGAGACGCCTTCGACCGCACGGCTCCTCGAAGCGCGGCGCGGTCACTACGACGGAACGCACTCCCCGACCCAACCGGAACGCCCGCGCGACGGGGGTGCGGCGCCCTGTCGACCCAGAGGATCTTTCGACGCATCTCACGCGCGAGCGTCAGACGCCTCGAGAGCCCTCCGAACTTCAGGCAGCAGCCCCATGATGGTCCAGTACAGGGTCGTCCGGGCTCCACCGAGATACTGCGTAAGGTTCGCCGAATCCCTCGAGTCGGCCGGAGGCTCGCGAGCGGGCTCGCGTCGGCGGGGCCGAACCGACTCCTCATGCTGACCTTCGCCGCGCGTCGAAGGTCGCCTCCGTCACAGCAGACCGGAGGCGAGGTCCGCCAGAAACGGTGCAGTCGCCACACGCGGTAGGCGGCTCTTCGCGACGAGGGCGACCCTCGGACGGAGACTGCGACGCGGGTACGGCTCCCCTCGGGGCAGCGTCGACGCAAGGAGGGGGAACACCTATAGGTACCGCGGCTGAGGCTCGCGAAGTCATGGGCGGCCGCGGCGGCCTCGATGGGCCTCGGGGCGACGAGCGTTTGGGGCGAGATCGAGACTAGGTCGAGCATGCAAGCGGTCGGTCTCGTCTGGGTCGGCACCCGGACCGTGGAGTTCGACGCGACGCGGCATTTTTTCGAGGCCACGCTCGGTCTTCCCGTCGGGAACCAGCGCGCGCATTTCGTCCGGCTCGATCTCCCGGACGCCGGCGCGGTCGAAGTGTTCGACGCGCGGGCAGACCCGTACACCCACTTCACCACCGGACCCGTGGTAGGGATCCAGGTCTCCGACTTCGACCGGGCCCGTACCGAGCTCTCGTCGAGCGGCTACCCGCTCCTGGGGGCGGCAGGAGGGACGCCCGGCGGGTACCGGTGGCAGCACTTCCGAGGACCGGACGGCGTCGTGCTCGAGATCGTGGACTACCCCCATCGGCCGTCCGCGGGGGTCCCCGCGGGCCCGCTGCGGATCACCCGCTTGGCGTTCCTGGGGATCGCGACGCCCGAGTTCGAGAAGACGGCGCGATTCTATCGGGACGTCCTCGGGGCCAGGACGGTGGACGAGAAGGCGAACGTGATCGAATGCCGCCTGCCGGACGGAAGTGCGGTCGAAGCATTCCGTCAGGGGAGCGACATGGACCATCCGCACCTCCGAACGGGGCCACTCCCCGGATTCGGCGTTAAGGACTACCGCGCGGCGATCGGAGTGCTACGCGAGCGCGGAGTTCCGATCCTGCAGACTCGCGAAGGAAAGTGGGGGGGTTGGGCCCACGTCCGCGCGCCCGACGGTTGCGTGTACGAGATCACGGACCGCTTGGACCGTCCGTAGCGTCGTGGGAACGACGATGGGGCGAACGCCTCCTCGGCCGAATCCGAACTCCTGATTAGGGCCTGCAACGGTCTCCCGCACGCGGCCCGGGTCGTCCGATGGTCATCGAGATCGTCGATTTTGACGACGCCTACCGGGATCACCGCAACGCCGTCGTTTCGCTTCACTACAGCGCGTGGGGGGGTCTCGACGACCTGACGGCGGCCCTGCGAGCCCGTCGAGCAGGGTTCCCGTTCGCCCCCTACCTGGGCGTCTACGCCCGAGAGGACGAGGCGCTGCTCTCGGCCGCCTTCGTCTCCCATTATCCCCTGACGACCCCGCAGGGTCCGGAGACGGCCGCCGGAATCGAGCTCTTGATGACCCGACCCGACGCCACACGAAGAGGGCTCGCGGGACAGCTCCTGCAGGAGGTGCACCGACGAGAGCGGAGCGCCGGTCGGCGGATCTCGCTCCTGTGCACGGGCCGATCGAACCTGGCGCACGAACTGTATCTCAAGCTGGGGTACCAGGACATCTTCTGTCCGCGGGCGGCGCTCCGCTACATCGACCGACCGCGGTCGAGGTCCTCCCCCGCGATCCGGGTACGACGCGCCGGGACCCGAGACGCTCCGGCGCTCGCCCGCGTCCACCGTCGGGCCAATGCCGGAGCGCTCGGGTTCACGCGGAGGGAATCGCGATCGTTCCGAACGAGATTCCTTTCGGGAGCCGTCGCGGTGCGGAACCTGCTCCTCGCCGAACGCCAGGGTCGGCCGGCGGGATACGCCACGCTGGAGCCGCATTCTAGCTGGAGTCGGGCGGCCGAGGTCATCGCTCCGACGTCGGAGGTTCGCGGGGCGTTGATGGCCGCGCTGGAGCGACGATCGGTAGGCCGCTGGCTCGCCTTCGGCGGGGACTGGTTTTCGGGGGACGACGACCCGGAACGGATCCGGTGCACGCCGCTCCTCCCCTCCTACGCGGTGATGATGGCATGTCCGCTCGTCCCGGAGCTTCGCCGGCGAAACCTCCACCGGTGGCTCCGGTCCGGAGGTCGGCCGTTTGCCTGTCAGCTGTTGGACATGTTCTAGGACCCCGTTCCGTACGACGTCGCGCGCCGACCTAGCGAGCCGCGGACGTGCGGCTTCGTCCCTGCCGGGACGTTTTCGCCGCCGCTCAGTTCGATCGTTCGGGCATGTCGCCCGGAACCGCGCTGGCGAAGCCGTACTTCCTCCGGCCCGGTCGCTGAGCTCCGACGAGTTCCCCGGGAGGGTGGCGGGTACCCAGCGGGTCGTGTCGGGACCCGTCGACCCTCTCGACGAGCCCGTCCTCTCGGACGGACGGGCTCCCGTCGAACCGGCGCCGTCGTGCGCGCTCACCGAGGAACTGCAAGGTCGGGTGAGCCGAGCGCGCTGCCGCGGCAGACGGACGGCGAAACGCCGATCGCTCCGGTCGGCGACCGACGCCGCCCGAGACGAGTGCCCGCCCCGGACGCGCCGGTCGACCGTGATGCGGGCCTCGATCTGGGCATCTCTTCGAGCTCGATCGGTCGGAAGCTTCCGTCGGACGGCCCGTCGAGGTTCAGGGGAGGGTTCGGACACGGTCTCCTTCAGGGTGGCCCGGCTTCACAGGCGGCTCCGAGGCTGGTATCGCTGGCCAACCCCGCGAAAGCGACCCTCGGGGGGTGTCTTTCTTCGGCGTTCCAAAACACGACCTGTGGCGCGCAGCCGCTCTCTATCACTCAATGTGGTTCGCCGGCGCTTGTACCCCACTTTACTTTCGGAGTCCCTAAATACCAAGAGTCGGGTCCCTCCGTGCTGGGTCGCCCGGGGGGGAGTATGACAGGATTCGGACGCTCGAAGGTTACGAAGCTGGCCGGGGTCTCGATCGCCGTGCTGATGGTGGTCTCCACGCTCGGACTCGCCGCGGCGGTGCTCGCGGGCGTGCCGACGGCGTCCGGCGCGGCGGCGTTGGCCGGTCCGACCTCCGCTCTGGCCCAGAGCGGACCTCGCGCTCATCTTCCCGCCGCGCTGCCCGCGGTCCCGGAAGCCGCATCCTCCCTGTCGGCGGCGCCGCTCGAGCCGGCCGTCGCCGTGCCCGACTCCACCCCTACGGCGGGGGACGGGAACGACTGGTACGCGGACGCGCCGACGGGGGATGTCATCGGCGTGGTGACCGGTTCGTTCCCGGCGGAGGCCGGCGTGACGGGCGAGGTCGCGAATCTCGGGCCCGGGGGCGGACCGCCGAACGGCGGGCCGGCCTGCCCTGTCGGAACGTCGAACTGCTACGGCCTCCAGATCAACACCAACGAGTTCCCCACCACCTACGCCTCGAGCGGGGGTCCCATCTCCACCAGCGGTTCGGAGCAGTACGTCTACCAGGACGCGGGCACTTCGGCGTTCATGGGGATCTGGGTCATCCTGTACGGGTTCACCGCGTGCCCGAACCCCTCGCCGTCCGGCTTCAGCGCCTGGGACCTCCTGCTGGGCAACTGCTACGCCCACACCCCGTTCGTCTCGGTCCCCGCGGTCCCGGTCACCGACCTTGCGAACGTGACGATGACCGCCTACGCCAACCAGTCGGGGAGCGACGCGCTCCTCTTCTGCGTCAACCCGGCGATCTCCGGCTGGCCGGTCTGTACGTCGACCTCCGGCTCCGACGCCATCGGCCTTTCCGAGGCGTGGACCGTCGCGGAGTTCAACGTGCTCGGCGACAACGGTGGCAGCCAGGCGACGTTCAACGGCGGCGCCGCGCTCCAGGTCCAGACCCAGATCGCGGCGGACGGCGGCGCACCCCTCGTCCCGACCTGTGCCGGGGCTCCCGGCGTGCACACCGTCGAGAACAACAACCTCTACCTCTGGCCGTGCAGCGCGAGCTCGACCGGCATCCTGTTCTGGGAGGCGAACGAGAGCTTCGGGCTCTCGGCCAGCCCGGGGAGCGCCACGGTCCAGGCCGGGCAATCCGCGAGCTACACCGTGGGGTTCACCTCGTTCGCGGGGGTCCCGGCGCCGGTCCAGCTCTCGGTCGTCTCCTCGCTGCCCGCCGGGGTCACGGCGTCGTTCCCGGTCACCGTCACGCCCCCGAGCACCGGGCTGCTGACCCTGACGACCTCTTCGGCCACGCCGCTCGGCGACTACGCGGTCACCGTGGAGTCGGAGATCGCGGCCCTCGTCGGAGGGTCGAGCCCCGGCCCGATCGCGACGACGACGGTCCTCCTGCACGTCTTCAACTTCACCGTCTCCATCGCTCCCGGGAGCGCGACGGTCGCTCGGGGCTCTCCCGCGACGTACGCGGTCCAGCTCGCCCTCGACCCCGGCTCGACGGTGGTCGGCGTCCCGCCGATCCTGCTCGCCGCCGTCGGCCTCCCGGCCGACGCGAGCACCTCCGGGTTCAGCCCCTCCGGCTACGTGCTCAACTCGCCGACCCCGACGACCGTGCCGTTCGTCGTGTTCACGGCGGCCGCGCCGTCGGGTTCGCTCGGCGACTTCGCGTTCGTCATCACCGGGACGGCCGAGGGGTACCCGGCCGGGGAGGCGAGCGCCGCGGCGGGGCTGCACATCTTCGACTTCACGGTGAGCCTGTCGCCGGCGACCGCGTCGCTCGGTCAGGGAGCGTCCGCGACGATGGACGTGAGCGTGGGGCTGGTCGCGGGTTCCACGACGTTCGACCTCCCGGGCGTGTCGCTGGCCCTGACCGGGCTCCCCGGCGGCGTCGTGGCCGTCGGATTCCCTGCGTCGCTCGGCATCGGCTCGAGCCAGACGTTCACGCTGGAGACGGCGGGGGTCGGGCACTACGTGAGCTGTCCCCAGGTCTCGACCCACGGCGGCCAGAACCTCAAGGGGGCGGACCTCGCGCACTGCAACCTCGCGGGGTACGACCTGAAGCTCGACAACCTGCAGAAGGCGAACCTTTCGTACGCCAACCTCGTGAACGCGTCGCTGGCGGGGGCGAACCTCCAGGGCGCGACCCTGGCCGGCGCCAACACGGTCGGGACGAACTTCTTCGGCGCCAACCTCGCGGGCGCCGACCTCTCCTCGGCCACGGCGATCGGCAAGTTCACGCTGACCGCGACCGGCACGGCCGACGGCATCTCCCGCAGCGGCTCGGCGACCCTCACCGTGCTGGGGGACCGGATCTCCGGCGACAACTTCCAGCTCGCCAACCTGTACGAGGCCGACCTCTACGGGGACGTCGCCGTCGACACCCAGTTCCAGGCGGCCGACCTGTGGGAGGCGGACCTCGCGGACACCGGGCTCGCCGGCGCGAGCTTCGTCCTCGCGAACCTCCAGGCGAGCGACCTCGTCGGAGCGAACCTCAACGGCACCGACTTCGCGTGGGCGAACCTCTACGAGGCGGACCTTTACGGGGACGTCGGGGTCGGGGCGAACTTCGAGTTCGCCGACCTCGTGCAGGCGGACCTCGCGGCGAGCAACTTCGCCGCTTCGGAGTTCCGGTACGTGAACGCGCAGGGCGCCGACTTCGCGGGGGCCGACCTGGTGAACACCGACTTCCAGTACGCCAACCTCGCGTTCTCCGACCTGGCGGGAGCGAACCTCACCGGGGCGAACCTGCACGGCGCGAACCTGTGGGGCGCCAACCTCACGGGGACGACCTTCTAGGGACTCTCCCGGGGCCGAGCGCCCCGGGGTTTGGGGACCCGACGCCCCCGCGACCGATCCTCCTACCGCGACGCCGGCCTCCCGAGGTACAGCGGCCCCGCGGGGGGCCCCGACCTCGGCCGAGCGACATCCGCCTGGCGACCGCCACCCGTTCGTCCGGTCGGCTCGCGTCTCGAGAAGCTGGCGCGCGCTCGATAATGAGGGATTATCGGGCCCTCGGGTTCAAAAATGCAAACGCATAAGGAGGGGGAGTCGATTCCCTGCCGAGGGCATTCGATGCGCGTGTCGCGAAGGTGGACCTGGGTCTTCGCCGGGACGGCCGCCTTGGCGCTTTTCGTCTCGATGGTCGCTCCGGGCGCGAGCTCGGGCGCGCTCGCCTCGTCGCCTGCCGCGATCAGCCCTCAGGTTCACCATGCGAAGGACCCGACCGTCGTCGGGAAGTGGGTCGGCTACGGACTGCACGGGCGCGCCGGCACGATCTCGTACGTCGCCGGAACCTGGATCCAACCGGCGTCGGACTGTCCGGCGGCCGGGATCTGGTCCGAGGCGATCGGCGCCGGGCTGAACGCGTTTCCCGCGGGCGGCCGGATCGACGGCGCCGGCACGCTGCTGGTCTGCATCTACGGG
>JASHSA010000118.1 GCA_030037035.1 Thermoplasmata archaeon | reverse complement strand
GGCGGACGTCACCGCCCGCTATCTCGTCCGGATGGAGGAGATGCGCCAGTCGGTCCGGATCCTCCGTCAGGTCCTCGACTGGCTCGACCGGCACCCCGGGCCGGTCGTCGCCGAGCACCTTCCCCGGTGGCTCGGCGCGCCGTACGCGCCGGTCGGCGCCGAGGGCTACCTCCTGAAGCGCCGCTATCCGAAGGGCGTCGGCTTCGCCGCGGTCGAGGAGCCGCACGGCGAGGCGCTCTCCTACGTCGTCAACGAGGGCGGCGAGCACCCGTACCGCGTGAAGTTCCGCTCGCCGGTGTTCGCGAACCTGAGCGCCGCGCGCACGTACCTCGTCGGCTACCACGTCGCCGACATCCCGCCGATCATGGGGAGCGTCGACGTCTGCGTTGGGGAGGTCGACCGCTAGGGCCGCACCATGTCCGGAGCGACGCTGTACTCGGTCGCCTACGCGCTCTGCAACGACCTCCTCGGGGCGATCGGCCGCGCGATCGGCGGGCCGGCCGGGCGGGGCCTGCGGTCGACCGACGTCGTCACCGGGCTCGCGGTGCTGGTCTTCGCGGCGCTGCTGCTCGCCGCGAGCATGCTCAACACGATCGTCCTGATCTGGTACGAGCGCAAGCTCCTCGGGCGGTTCATGGACCGCCGGGGCGCGATGCACGTCGGCTACGCCGGGCTGCTCCAGAACTTCGCCGACGGGCTCAAGCTCTTCCGCAAGCACACGACCAAGCCGCGGGAGGCCGACAACGTCGGGTTCTTCTTCGGCCCGACGGCCTACGTGGTGACGTCGCTGATGATCTTCGGGATCCTGCCGATCTCCAGCGGATGGAACTCGGGGGTGCTCCCGCTCAGCCTCCTGCTCGCGCTCGCGATCTTCTCGTTCGCCCCGCTCTTCATCTTCGTCAGCGCCTGGTCGAGCAACAACAAGTACTCCCTGATGGGCGGGCTGCGCTCCGCGGCGCAGATGATCGCCTACGAGGTCCCGCTGCTCCTGGCGGTCGTCGCGGTCGTCGTCGTCTCCGGCAGCTTCAGCCTCACGACGATCGTCTACGAGCAGCGGAACTACTGGTTCTGGGGTCCGCTCGTCCTCGCGCTGGTCGTCTTCGTCGCCGCGATGCTCGCGGAGATGGAGCGCATCCCGTTCGACCTTCCCGAGGCGGAAGCGGAGCTGGTCGAGGGCTGGAACACCGAGTACGGGGGGATGCTGTTCGCGTTCTTCATGCTCGCCGACTACCTGCGCGCGATGGTCGGGAGCATCCTCGTCGTCCTCCTGTTCCTCGGGGGCTGGACGCTGCCGACGTGGGTCCCGAGCGCGGCGACCAGCTGGCCGCTCGCCGGGATCTTCTGGTTCATGCTGAAGACCTACCTCGTCTTCGGGCTCTTCGTCTGGGTCCGGGCGTCGCTGCCGAGGGTGCGGACCGACCAGCTGCTGCGCGTCGGCTGGAACCGGATGATCCCGCTCGCGCTCCTGAGCGTCTTCCTCGCCGCGGCGCTCGTGACCGTGCGCTGCCTGCCGCTGTTCGGCTGCGTGCCGTCCCCGGGAGGCTAGGCCGGAGGGTCCGAAGATGAGCGACGACGACCCCGGAGCGGCGGCGAGCGCGGAGGCGACGCCCGACGAGAACCCGATCCTCTACGTCGCCCGGCCGATGACGACCGCGGCGCGGCAGTTCGTCAAGAGCCTCGTCCGCCCGTCGACGATCGTCTACCCGTACGAACGGCTCGAGGACCCGCGGTTCCGCGACCGGGTCGCCGTCCAGGCCGGCAAGCCGATCGGCGTCGGCCACGTCTGGGACAACTACCGCGGCGTCCACGCGCTGAACATCGCGACGTGCATCAGCTGCAACCTCTGCGCGTTCTCCTGCCCGGACCTCTGCATCGAGATGGTGACGGTGCCGGGGACCGACCCGAAGCACCCGAAGAAGTGCCCGGAGATCGACTACGGCAAGTGCAGCTACTGCGGGTTCTGCTCGGACGCGTGCCCGGAGGGCTGCCTGACGATGACGACGCGCTACGAGCTCTCGACCCCGAAGCGCAAGGAGATGGTCTACTCGCCCGAGAGGCTCTACGACGTCTTCCGCTCGAAGCTGCCGATGAACCCGATCCGGCTCGAGCTGCCGGAGAACGAGGACCGGATCCTGCTCGACCCGCCGCTCTGCATCGGATGCAACGCCTGCGCCCGGGACTGCCCGACCGAGTGCATCACGATGCTCGACGTCCCGAAGCCCGAGGCGAAGCCGGGCACGAAGCTGCCGAAGCGGATCTGGAAGGAGCCGGTCGTGAACGACTCCGACTGCGTGCGCTGCGGCACGTGCATCAGCGTCTGCCCGAAGGAGTGCCTCTTCTGGGGGAGTCGCCCGTGAGCCTCGAGGAGGTGGCGTTCCTCCTCCTCGCCGTCGTCGCGGTCCTGACCGCGGTCGCGGCGCTGCTCGTGCGCGAGCTTGTCCACACGATCATGTGGATTGCGGTCTTCTTCGTCGACCTCGCGCTGATCTACTTCCTGCTCGACGCCCCGTTCCTCGGCGTCCTGCAGCTCGGCGTCTACGCCGGCGCCGTGACGGTCCTGCTCCTCTTCGGGGTGATGGTCACCCGCAAGCGGATCTTCTCCCGGGGGGCGGCGACCGGGATCGGCCCGGTGCCGATCGCGCTCGCCGTCCTGACGTTCGTCTTCCTCGTCGCCGCCGTCGGCGAGCTCCCCCAGGCGGCCGTCGCGCCGCAGAGCTACACGCCGAGCGCGCTGAGCGCGACGCTCTTCGGCTCGTACGGGCCGTGGGTCCTCCTCCTCGGGATCATCATGCTCGTCGGCGTCTCGGGCTCGATCTACCTCGTCCGGGAGGGGCGCGAGTGACCGGGCTGAACGAGGTCGGGTTCCTCGGGCTCTCCGGCGGGCTGGTCGCGGTCGGGCTGTTCGGGGTCCTCACGCGGCGCAACTTCGTCCTCGTCCTGATCGCGATCGAGGTCGCGATGAACGCCGCGGTCCTGAACTTCGTCTACTTCGCCGCGTTCGCGCCGACGCCGTCCGCCGGGCTCGCCGGCCAGTCGGCCGCGGTCGTCCTTGTCGGGTTCGCCGCCACCGAGGTCGCGGTCGGGCTCGCGATCGTCCTCGCGCTGAACCGGGCGAAGGGCACGATCAACGTCGCCGAGGCGACGGAGCTGAAGCTGTAGGGGGGAGGTCGCGACGCTCGAGCTCTCGGGGCTGTTCGGCTGGGCGTTCCTCGTCCCGCTGACCTACGTCGTCAGCTTCGTGATCGTCGGCTTCGCGGGCAGCCGACTGCAACGTCTCGAGTGGGGCGGCTGGCTCGCGGTCGCCGCGTCGGCGGTCGCGATGGTCCTCGGGGTCCTGATCGGCGTCGGCGAGGCGGCGTCGCCCGGGGCGACGACGAACCGACAGATGCTCTGGCTCCACCTCCCGGCGGCGTCGCCGTTCCCGGACGGCTTCTCCCTCGTGATGGGGACGCTGGTCGACCCGCTCTCGGCCCTGATGCTGATCGTCGTGACGGTCGTCGGCTTCGTCGTCCTGCTCTACTCGATCGGCTACATGCATCAGGACCACGGGCTCCCGCGCTACTACGCGGAGCTCTCCCTGTTCCTCGCGGCGATGTCGGCGCTCGTCCTCGCCAACAACCTCCTCGAGTTCTTCCTGTTCTGGGAGCTCGTCGGCCTCTGCTCCTACTTCCTGATCGGCTTCTACTACGAGAAGCCGAGCGCGGCGAGCGCCGCGAAGGAGGCGTTCCTGGTCACGCGCGTCGGCGACGTGATGTTCCTCGCCGGCATCTTCCTGTTCTTCTACCTCTACGCCGGCTCGGGACCGGCCGGCCTCGGCGGCTGGGCCGCGAACGGCTTCGTCTTCGTGCACAACGGGACCCCGTTCGTCCCGATCGGCACCGGTAACGGCACGCTACGCACCGTCGCCGGGATCATGATCCTCGGGGGCGCCGCGGGCAAGAGCGCGCAGTTCCCGCTCCACGTCTGGCTGCCGGACGCGATGGAGGGGCCGACGACCGTCTCGGCGCTCATCCACGCCGCGACGATGGTCGCCGCCGGGGTCTACCTGCTCGCCATCACGAGCGTCTTCCTCGGCTTCACGTCGTTCGACGACCTCGTCATCGTCGCGATCGGCGGGACCACGACGTTCTTCGCGGCGACCATGGCGGTCGTGCACCCGGACATCAAGCGGGTGATCGCCTACTCGACGATCAGCCAGCTCGGCTACATGGTCCTCGCCATCGGGGCGGGGTTCACGATGGTCGGGCTCTACCACCTCTTCACCCACGCGTTCTTCAAGGCGCTCCTGTTCCTCGCCGCCGGCTCGGTCATCCACGCCGTCGGGACGCAGGACCTGTTCAAGATGGGCGGGCTGCGCCGGAAGATGCCGCTGACGGCGACCGCCTTCGCCGTCGGCGGGCTCGCGCTCGCCGGGATCCCGCCGTTCGCCGGCTTCTGGAGCAAGGACGACATCCTCGCGTCCGTCTACTCGACGCTCGGCGCCCACCCGGCGTACTGGCCGTTCTACCTCCTCGCGCTCGCCGCGGTGTTCCTGACCGCCTACTACATCTTCCGCGCGTGGTTCCTCGCCTTCTCCGGCGACCGGGCGCGCGACCCGGCGGCCGAGCACGCCCACGAGGGGCCCTGGACGATGCAGGTCCCGCTGGTCGTCCTCGCCGCGTTCGCCGTCGGCGCGGGACTTTTCGCCTACCTGCCCGGGATGCAGAACCTGCTCGAGCACGGCGCCGGCATCCCGCCGGTCTACGGCCCGACGAACGTGCTCCTCTCGGCGGTCAGCGTCGGCCTCGCCGGCGCCGGGATCCTCTCGGCCTGGGCGCTGTGGGGGAACGGAAGGGTGTACGCCCTGCCGGCGACGAGCCCGGCGCAGCGGCTCCGGCGCCTCCTGCTCGAGCGCTACTACCTGAAGGCCGCCTACGACTGGGTCGGCGCGCGGGGGCTCTACACGATCGCCCGCGTCGCGGACTTCGTCGACGTCTACGTCATCGACGGGACGGTCCGGGGCTTCGAGCGGGCGTTCGGGGGGCTCTCCGACCGCGCGCGCCGGATCCAGAGCGGCCTCGTCAGCGACTACGCCTCGTACGTCGTCGCCGGGCTGATCGTCGTCTTCGTGCTCCTGCTGCTCGTCGCGCCGTTCGTCCTCGACCACGTCGGAGGGGGGTGACGACGTGCTCCCGCTGATCTCGATCACGCTCGCGAGCGTCGCCGCCGGCACGGCGATCACGTTCGCCGCCGGCGCGAAGGCGCGCTGGGCGGCGCTCGCGACCTCGCTCGTGTTCCTCGGCGAGGTCGGGCTGCTCTTCGCCGACTACACCGGCTGGCCCGGCTACGCCGGGACGCCGCTCGTGCCCGGCTTCGCCGAGCAGGAGTCGCACGCCTGGATCCACCTCAGCTGGCTCCAGGTGAACTACACGGTGGGGGTCGACGGCATCTCCCTCGTCCTGATCCTGCTCACCGCGGTCCTCCAGGTCGCGACGGTCGTCTACTCCTGGTCGGAGCAGCGGCGGCCCGCGGCGTACTTCGGGCTCGTCCTGATGACGTGCCTCGGCTCGTTCGGCGTCTTCGTCGCGCTGGACGTCCTGCTGTTCTTCCTGTTCTGGGAGGCGGTCCTCGTCCCGATGTTCTTCCTCATCGGGTTCTGGGGGGGGCCGCGGCGTCGCTACGCCGCGATGAAGTTCTTCGTCTACACCCACGTCGCGTCGATCGTGATGCTCGTCGGCCTCCTCGCGACCGTCTTCTACTCCGGGGCGACGTCGCTGGACTTCGCGTCGGTCGACGCGAGCGCGCGGAGCCTCTCGAGCGTCGACCAGTCGTTCCTGTTCCTCGCGCTCTTCTTCGGCTTCGGGGTGAAATTCCCGATCGTCCCGTTCCACACCTGGCTGCCCGACGCGCACGTCGAGGCGCCGACCGGCGGTTCGGTGCTCCTCGCCGGCCTGTTGCTGAAGCTCGGCGGCTACGGGCTGATCCGCTGGGCCGTCGAGGTGCTGCCGACCGGCTTCGCGCACGACCGGCCGATCCTGTTCGTGGTCGCCTTCGCGTCGATCGTCTGGGGGTCGATCGTCTCGCTCGCGCAGCGGGACCTCAAGCGGATGATCGCGTTCTCGTCGATCAACCACATGGGGATCGTGCTGCTCGCGATCGCCCTCGACTC
>JASHSA010000117.1 GCA_030037035.1 Thermoplasmata archaeon | reverse complement strand
AGGTTCCGTGTCCTCGAGCTGCGACCCGACCGGGTCGTTCGCGTCCGCTACTCCAGCCCCAAGACCAAACCGTTCGCCGTGGCGGTGGAAGTCGTCCGTCTTCGGCCGCCGAACGCCTGGCACCTCGATCAGATCGACGAGTCCGACTTCAACTCCGTAGACTACAAGCTGACCCGGTTGGGCCCCAAGAAGACCCGACTCTCCATCACCCTCGTGGAACGCTGGATGGTCCCGACGTACCCCGCAAGGTCGGAATGGGTTCGAAAGGCGAGCACCTTCTGGGACGGGTTGGCGGCCGCGATGGAAGCGAGCTTCCGCGAAGGGCTCCCGGCCCGAGGGTGACGCTCTCCCGGAACCTGCCGCGAGTTCAGGCTCGCGCGTCGCGAGAACCTCCCACGTCCTGATGAAGGATTCTCGGGCGCGAAGCCTATACCCCAACGCCCCCCTTCGAGCGCGAAGTCGGGAGGGGATTCGAGTGCCGAAGGGAGGACCCAGTCGCCACTACCAGGTGCGGGCGACGTTCCGAGCCCCTCTTCCGTTCGTCTTCCGCTGGTGCACCGATTATACCCCCGAGGACGGGCGGTATTCTGGGGAGGGCTACGAGCGACGGATCCTGGCTCGGTCGGTCCGGAACGTCGTCCTCGAGGATCTCTTCGACACGAGGCACGGCTGGATCTGGATCCATCGAGCCGTACGGCTGCAGCCGCCGGACCGCTGGCATGCGGATTCGGTGGGGAGCGACCGGATCCTGTCGGTGGATTACCGGCTCTCGAGCCTGCCCGGGGGCCGTACACGCCTCACCATCGACGCCCGTCGTCGACCGTACGGGCTTGGGAAAGCGAACCCTCCCAAGACCGAGTGGCAACGCAACGTTGCCCGGAGTTGGGAGAGATTTGGCCGCCTGCTCGAGAGAGACTACCGAAGGTCCAAGGCCGATCGAGCGGGCCGGGGTTGACCGGGGCGTTCCCGGGGGCCGGCCTCCAAGGTGCCGGACCGACGCTTTCCGCGCCCTCAAGAGCGCGGCAACGATGTGAACCGCCCATCATGACGCAGAAGCGCCGGCAGCAGCTGAAGCACGAGTACATGAACCGCCGTTCCGCGACCCCCAGGAACCGGTCCTATCTCGCGCGTGGTCCGAAGCGTCGGAAGCATGACGCCCGTAGCCGCTAAGCTCGAAGTGCGTGGGAACGGTTCTCGCCACGGTCTTAGGTTCCCGCTCCGAGCACTCCCACCCCCGCCTCGGGGTCCAAGACGGGGGGTGGTGGGCGCAACCTCACGGCAAAACCTCCCGATCAGCAACCTCGAGAGAACCGAACCTCGAGCGATGCAACGAACCCAAGCCGAGTTCCGCTTCGAACCCTCGACCCGGGGACCTACGTACCACCTGGGGCACCGACCCGGCCCCCGCAGGGTTCGCGGCATCCGCAAGGGCACGGCTCGGGGTCCGATACGGGACGGTGGGAGGGCAGGGTCGTCGTGCACGTCCTGAGGGCGAAGACTCGAACGACGGAGGCGGTCGCCACAGCGTCCGACCGCATGGAGGGCTTGCCGGTAGCCTGCCCGTGTCCTGGGATCAGTCCCGAGCACGAAGCTGGCGAAGGCGACGCACCGGAGCGGTCGGTCACGGCCGCGACCCGTAGGTCGACGGACGTCTCTTCCTCGCCGGGTCCCAGGACGGAACGCGGCCCTCCTCGGTACGGGAAGACCGACGTTCGGAGGTGGCCGACCTACTCCCGAAGGTTTTCGCGGACGATCTGTTCGAAGCTCGCCGGCGTCGGTGGCCAGCCTTCGGTCATGTAGCCCACGAACGCCTCGCGGGTCGGCAGGGTGAGGGCTTCGTTCGTGAGCCTCTCGAAGCCGATCGTCGACGAGTAGCGCTCCGGAGGCGGCAGCCCGTGCAGGCGACCGTAGTGGGCCGGGAAGACCTCGGTCTCGTCAGGGAGGCGGAGCAGCTTCGCCGTGAGACTCTCCCACAGAAGGTCGGGGTCTCCCGTGCCCAGGTCGGTCCGGCCGCACGAGCCCGGGAGGAGGGTGTCGCCGGTGAACACGGCGCCGTCGGCCCGCAGCGATACGTGATCGAAGGTATGACCCGGCGTCTCGAGGACGACGATCTCCGAGGACCCCAAGGCGATCGCCTCGCCTTCGTGAAGGTTCACGTGCGGGTACTGAGCGCCAGAGCGATGGCCGAGGTAGATCGGGGCGCCGGTACGCACATGGAGTTCGCGGTGTCCGGAGAGGTGGTCGGCGTGCGTGTGCGTCTCCACGATCGCTCGGAGGCGGAGCCGCTGCTCGGCCAGCGCGGCGACGTAGAGTGTGACGTCCCGCCCCGGGTCGACGAGCACCGCCTCCCGGCTCGAGCGGTCGTGCAGAAGGTACGCGAGGCAGCCGGTGGCGAGGTTGGGGAACTGCTGGAAGACGAGCCGGTCGGAAGGATCGCTCCGGTACCTCGGCAGGCTCGGGTCGACGACGCGAGCGTACTCGTCGATGCCTCCGTCCAGGATCGCTACGTCCGTGAGGCCCGACGCTCTCAGGATGCTCGCCGCCTGGCTCGCCGACCGTCCGCGGTGGCAGTAGACGACGATCCGAGCGTGCCGGGGGAGGTCCGATTCACGCTCTCGGAGCTCCTCGAGCGGGATCCACCGGTCCCCGGCGAGGTGGGCGATCGACCGCTGCTCCCAGGGCCGGACGTCCAGCAGCACCGGCGGGG
>JASHSA010000116.1 GCA_030037035.1 Thermoplasmata archaeon | reverse complement strand
CGCCGATCGCCCAGCACGAGGCGATCCAGTTCAAGCTCGCCGACATGGCGATGAAGGTCCACGCGCTCCGCTACCTCGTCTACCACGCGGCCGACCGCCAGGACCGTCTCGGCACCGAGCCGGCCAAGTGGGGGCGCGTCGGCCGGCAGGAGAAGACGCGCGAGGCGGCGATCGTCAAGTGCCTCGCGTCGGAGTGGGCGAGCGACGTGATCGACCAGGCGCTGCAGATCCACGGGGGCCTCGGCTACATCCGCGGGACGCCGATCGAGCGGGCGTACCGGGACGCGAGGATCAGCGAGATCTTCGAGGGGACGAACGAGATCCAGCGCCTCGTGGTCGCGCGGGACCTCCTCGAGCGCGGGCTCTAGCGCGCCGTCGCGAACGCCCGGTCGCGCAGCTCCCGGCGCAGGGTCTTCTGGATCCCGCTCTTCGGCAGGCGGTCGACGAACTCGACCGACCTCGGCGCCTTGTAGTGGGCGAGGTGCTTGCGGGCGAGGGCGATCAGCGCCGCGGCGTCGACGCTCGCTCCCGGCGCGCGGACGACGTAGGCGCGCGGGACCTCGCCCAGCTCCCGGTCGGGGGCCGCGACGACCGCGACGTCGGCGACCGCGGGGTCGAGGCGGAGCGTTTCCTCCACCTCGCGCGGGTAGACCTTCATCCCGCCGACGTTGATCAGGTCCTTCTTGCGGTCGACGACGTACGCGTAGCCGTCGGCGTCCAGGCGGGCGAGGTCGCCGGTCCGCAGCCAGCCGTCACGGAGCACGCCGGCGGTCTCCTCCGGACGGCCGTAGTAGCCGAGCATGACCTGCGGGCCCCGCACCTCCAATTCGCCGACCTCGCCGACCCCGAGGACCCGGTCACCGTCCGGGTCGACGACGCGTTGCTCGGTGTCGGGGAGCGGAAGCCCGATCGAGCCCGGGCGACGTTCCCCCTGCACCGGGTTCACGTGCGTCACCGGGGACGCCTCGGTGAGCCCGTAGCCCTCCACGAGGAACCCCCCGGTCGCCTTCTCGAACCGGGCCTGGACGTCCGGCGGAAGCGCCGCCGAGCCGCTGACGCAGTAGCGGATCGAGTCGAGCCGGAAGCGCGCAAGCTCCGGCCGCTCGAGGAGCGCGGCGTAGAGCGCCGGGACCGCCGGCAGCTGCGTCGGCCGGTGTCGCCGGATCAGCCGGAGGAGCTCGCGAGGCTCCGGCCGCAGCTGGAGGACGATCGTCCCGCCTTCCGCGACCGCGAGCAGGAGCGCGACGGTGAGACCGTAGATGTGGAACATCGGGATCGACGCGACGAACACCTCCTCGCCCGGTCGACGGGTCGTGTTCCAGGCGTCGGCCTGCAGGACGTTGGCGACCAGGTTGCGATGGGTCAGCATCGCCGCCTTCGGCGTACCGGTCGTGCCGCCAGTGTACTGCAGGACGGCGACCTCGGTCGCGGAGGCCTGGGTGGCGGGAGCGACCGGTCGATCCACGCGGAGCGCCTCCTTCCAGGGACGGACCCTCGCCTCTCGGGGGAACGCGGTCGGCAGGCCACGGCGGCGGAGCGTGAGGGCGACGAACGGGCGGAGCAGGGCCGGGTAGAACTCCTTCAGGCGGGCGACGTAGACGAGCGGGATCGCGCGGCCGCTCGGGCCGCGCGCGAGGTTCGGGTAGAGCATCTCGAGGGTCACCGCGGCGCGGGGGGCGGCGTCGGCGAGGAGGCCCTCCAGGTCGTCGCCGATCCACAGCGGACTGACCTGCACGACCGTCGCGCCGCGCCGGAGGGCGGCGAAGAACGCGATCGGGTAGGCGGGGCAGTTCGGCAGCATCAGCGCTACGCGGTCCGCGGGACCGACCCCGTCGGCCGCGAGCGCGGCCGCGAGGCGCTCGACCGCCTGGGCGAGCTCCCGGTAGGTCAGCACGGTGCCGTGGAACACGACCGCCGCGCGGTCCGGCCAGCGACGGACGGCGTCGTCCAGCAGGTCGCCGACCCGCCGGTCCGGGTAGGTGAGGTGGGCGGGGACCCCGGGAGGATACTTCCTCAGCCAGGGCCGACCCTGCTCGTCCGGGGGCGCTCCGCCCAACGCCGTCGACCCCTACTCCTCTTCGGCGAGCGGCTCGAACTGGATCCCGGGCTTGTAGCTGGCTCGGAAGCGAACGCGTCGTCCCGGAGCGATCTCGCGGTCGTCCTGGACGCCCGACATCCAGCCGCTGATCCGGCCTCCGCCGTCGAGCTGGACGACGACGTAGGCGTACGGCGCGTCGTTGACGAACTCGTCGGAGGCGACCCGGACGATCGTCCCGGCGACGATCTCCCCGACCCCGGCGAGCGTCGCCTCCTCGAGGCGGGAGGCCCCACAGCGGGAGCACGCGAGCCCCCAGGTCGCGGTCGTCGCGCCGCAGGCGCCGCACCGCCAGCCCCGCAGCGTCCGGTCGTTCTCGTAGCCGGCGACGAACTCGGCGATCGAGTGCGACGCGGAGGGAGCCTCGTCGGACATGCTCGTTCGGTCAGCGCCGCCCGAAGATGTGGACCGAGCAGGAGCCG
>JASHSA010000115.1 GCA_030037035.1 Thermoplasmata archaeon | reverse complement strand
GACCGCGCGATCGACCGCTACGTTCCCTCCCGGCCGGCGGAGAACCGCGCCGCGGCGGCCGACGGCTTCGCCTCGGTCCGCTGGGTCGACGGCGGGACGGCCCGGCCCCCTCCGCCGCGGGCGCCGTCCCCGCCGCTCGTCCTGCCCGAAGGGCCGGTCGCGAGCGTCCCGAGCAGCGCGATCCGCACCTCCGCCTGGCGGACCCTCACGCCGACGATCGACCTCGCGCGCTGCACGAAGTGCAACTTCTGCTGGAAGTACTGCCCGGACGACGCGATCGAGCTGGACGAGCACGGCTTCCCCCGCATCGTCCTCGACTCCTGCAAGGGCTGCGGGATCTGCGCCGAGGTCTGTCCGCCGAAGACGATCGCGATGCTCGCCGCCGCGGAGGCCGCATGACGCGCGAGGTCCTCTCGGGCAACTACGCCCAGTCGTACGCCGTCCGACTCGCGCGCGCCCAGGTCGTCTCCGCCTACCCGATCACGCCGCAGACGACGATCGTCGAGAAGCTCGCCGAGTTCGTCGCGACCGGCGCGCTGAAGGCGCAGTTCGTCGAGGTCGAGAGCGAGCACAGCGCGCTCCAGGTCGTCGTGAGCGCCGCGGGGCTCGGCGCGCGGACGTACACCGCGACCTCGAGCCAGGGCCTGCTGTTGATGCACGAGCTGATGCACTGGGCGTCGGGGATGCGCGCCCCGGTCGTGATGGGCGTCGTGAACCGCGCGGTCGCGCCGCCGTGGAACATCGGCGCCGACCACACCGACACGATCAGCCAGCGGGACACCGGCTGGATCCAGCTCTACCCGGAGAGCAACCAGGAGGTCCTCGACACGGTGCTCGAGGCGTACCGCCTTTGCGAGATGGAGGACGTCCGCCTGCCGGCGATGGTGACGGAGGACGCGTTCTACCTCTCGCACACGTACGAACCGGTCGACGTTCCCGCGGCGGAGCTGGTCGACCGGTTCCTTCCCCCGCGGGAGGCGCACGCCGTGCTGGTACCGGGTCGGGCGAACCGTCTCGGCTCGTTCACCGGGCCGGACCACTACGTCGAGTTCCGCCACGAGCTCGCCCGGGCGACGGCCGCCGTCCCCCGGCGCCTGCTCGAGGTGGAGGAGGAGTACCGGCGCCTGACCGGCCGCGCGTACGGCGGCGCGCTCCCGACGTACCGCACGGAGGGGGCGGACGCGGTCCTCGTGACGATGGGGACGATCGGGACGACCGCGCGGACGGTCGTCGACGAGCTTCGGGCGGAGGGCCGCAAGGTCGGTCTCGCCAAGCTGCGCGTCTTCCGCCCGTTCCCGGAGGAGGAGCTGCGGCACCTTGCGGGCGAGGTGGACCGGCTTGGGGTCGTCGACCGCGCCTACACGTTCGGCGCGGCCGGACCGGCGGCGACCGAGGTCCGGGCGGCGATCTACCCGAGCCCGCACCGTCCCCTGGTCGCGGACTTCCTGGCGGGCGTCGGAGGACGGGACGTGACGCCGGCCCACGTCCGTCGCATGTTCGACGAGCTCCTCGGCGCCCCGACGGCCGAGACGCGGTGGGTCGACCTCGCCCCCGAGGAGGTCGGCGCCCATGGCTAAGCTGACGATCCCGGCGCAGGAGCTGATGTACCGGGGCCACGCCGCCTGCCCGGGGTGCGGGCCGGCGCTCGCGATGCGGCTCCTCCTGAAGGGCCTCGGGCCCCGCACGATCCTCTCGATCCCGGCGTGCTGCTGGACGGTGATCGCCACGCCGTTCCCGACGACCGCGCTCGGCGTCGCGGTCCTCGACAACCCGATCGAGGCGACCGGGGCGTCGATCTCGGGGCTCCGCGCCGCCGCGGACGCGCTCGGCCTGGACGACGTGACGGTCGTCGGCTTCGCGGGCGACGGCGGGACCGCCGACATCGGCCTGCAGGCGCTCAGCGGGATGCTCGAGCGCCGGACGAACGCGCTGTTCGTCATGTACGACAACGAGGGCTACATGAACACCGGGATCCAGCGCAGCGGCGCGACCCCGCGCGGGGCGTGGACGACGACGACCCCGGTCGAAGGGGGCCGGCACGGCAAGCGGGAGGCGAAGAAGGAGATCATGGGGATCGTGCTCGCCCACCACCCGGCGTACGCCGCGACGGTGAACCCGGCGTTCCCCGAGGATTTCGTGCGGAAGGCCGAGAAGGCCCGCGACGTGCGCGGGCCGAGGTTCCTGCACGTCTTCGCCCCGTGTCCTCCCGGCTGGAAGTTCTCGAGCGAGGAGACGATCGCCCTCGGGCGCCTGGCGACCGAATCCGGGCTGTTCCCGCTCTACGAGGTCGAGGACGGCGTCTACCGCCTCACCCGCAAGGGCGGGAGCCTGAAGCCGGTCGACGAGTACGTCCGGCGGCAGGGGCGCTTCCGGCACTGGAGTCCCGAGGAGATCCGCGAGCTCGGCGACGAGGTCCGCGCCCGCTGGGAGGCGCTCCTGCGGCTCGAGCGGGAGACCGCGCCGGCACGGGCCGCCGCGACGCCGGTGCTCGCCCCGGCGCCCGCGTGAGCTCACGACCCCCGGCCCGGCGGCAGCCCTCAGGGCCCGCGCTCGAGGGCCCCCGAAGCGCTCGGCCCGTCCGGCGCCGGCTCGACGAGCGCGTGCACGAGCTCGAGCAGTTTCTGCGGCTCCAGCGGGAGACGGACGACGTGGAGGCGCCCGCTCGAGCGCAGCGCGGGGTCGCGGGTCCCCACGACGATCATCGACGCGCCGCGGAGGGGGCCGAGCCCCCAGCGGGCCGCGCTCGGGCAGGAGTGCGAGTTCGACGCGACGACGACGAGCGGATGGCCTCCCGCCGAGCTCTCGTGGAACCGTTCGGCGGAGGGAAGGTCGGGGAAGCGGCGGACCTCGAGCCCGTCCGCCTCCAGGAGGGCGACGACCGAGCTCCCGAGGCTCGGGGTCTCCTCGACCACGAGCGTCTCCGCCGCCATGAGGAGTTCCACGCCCCCCGCCGACCATGAAGCGAAGGTCGACTCCGGTTGACCCGGGCCCTCCGGCCGAAGGAACTTTGGCGGTCCCCTCCGTGGTCGGTCGGCGAGAGGCGAACGACGTGCCCGAAACGGTCCGTGCGCTGCGGTCGTTGCTCGACCAAGCGCCGGTCGGTCTCCTGCTCGTCGAACGCGACGGGACGATCGCCTGGGAGAACGCGACCCTCGCGCGCTGGCGCGGGGCGTCCCGGCCGTTCGCCGACGGCGCCGCGAACTTCCGGGACGTGCCGTTCCTCACCGGGTCGGCCCTCGCCGCGGCGATCGAGCGCGGTCTCGCCGGCGGGCTCCCGCCGGGCCCGTTGGGGTCGACCCCGAGCGTCGCGGTCGTCGGCGGCCCCGCGGGGGGACCGTCGTACGTCGACGTGAGCCTCAGCGGGGTCCCGGGCGCCGACGGCCGGCCCCCTCGGCTGATCGTCGTCCTGGTCGACGCGAGCTCGCGCGAGCAGGAGCGCGGGCGGGCGCGCCTCCACTACGAGGCGTTCCTGACGTCGAGCAACGCGATCGAGGTCACCGACCGCGACGGCGTCCTGGTCGACGTCAACCCGGCGTTCGAGAGGACGTACGGCTACTCCCGCGCCGAGTGCCTCGGCCGACGACCGAACCTCGTGCGGAGCCGCCGGAGCGGCCCCGAGCTCTACGAGCGGATGTGGGCGGACCTCCTCGACCCGGGCCGCGGGCACTGGTCCGGGGAGATCGTCAACCGCGACCGATGGGGGCGCGAGCGGCCCGTCTTCCTGACGATCTCGGCGGTCAAGGACGACGGAGGCACGACGACGCACTACGTCGGCGTCGCGGTCGACCTGACCGAGCACAAGACCTGGGAGCGCGTCGCCGTGCACTCCGACCGGCTCGCCTCGCTCGGCCAGCTCGCCGCCGGCGTCGCCCACGAGATCAACACGCCGCTCGCGAACGTCCTGCTCGTCGCCGAGAGCCTGCGTCGCCGCGCCTCCGACCCGTGGACGCGCGGTCGCGCGGAGACGATCGTCGCCCAGGTCGAGGTCGCCGGCCGCATCGTCCGGGGCCTGCTCGACTTTGCCCGACGGAGCGAGCCGCAGATCGCGTCGGTCGACCTGACCGACGTCGCCCGGCAGTCGGTCCGCTTCCTGGGGGGCAAGCAGTCGGCGAACGTCGAGGTCGAGGAGCGCGCTCCGAGCACCCCGGTCCCGATCCTCGGCGACCGGAGCCAGCTGATGCAGGTCGTCACCAACCTCCTCCTGAACGCCTACGACGCGCTAGAGACGGCCCGGGAGGGCAGGATCGTCGTCGAGGTCCGCGTCGTCGGGGAGAACGCCGAGGTCGAGGTCCGGGACTCCGGACCGGGGATCCCGCTCGACGTGCTGCCCCACATCTTCGAGCCGTTCTTCACCACCAAGCCGGAGGGTCGGGGGACCGGCCTCGGGCTCGCGATCTGCCACGGGATCGTCCAGGCGCACGGGGGGACGATCGCCGCGCGGAACATGCCGGGGGGCGGCGCGAGCTTCGTGGTGCGGCTGCCGCTCACCCCGGCGTCGGGCGGGCCGCCCGCGCCTGCCGCCTGAGCGCCCGCCGGCCCCGAGAAACCTCAAAGCCCCGCCGCGGCGTCCAAGGGACGTGCGCATTCTGGTCGTGGACGACGACGCCGTCTTCCGGGAGGAGCTCGCCGAGCTCCTGCGGGACGACCGCCACGAGGTGACGGCGAGCGCGTCGGTCGCGAAGGCGCTCGAGGAGCTCGCGCACGACGAGTTCGACGCGGTCCTCTCCGACCTCAAGATGCCCCGCCAGGGGGGCCTCGACCTCCTGCGCGAGGTGCGCGCCCGCTACCCGTCGACGCCGGTCGTGATGGTCACCGGCTTCGCGACGGTGGAGACGGCGGTCGCCGCGATGAAGGCGGGGGCGGCGGAGTACGTCCAGAAGCCGTTCCGGATCGAGCAGGTCCGCGAGGTCCTCCATCACCTCGAGCAGGAGTCGCGCTTCCTCGCCGGCGGGGAGCGCCCGCCGTCGCCGGACGCGCTCGTCCGCGCCTGGACGAAGGACGGCGAGACGGCCGTCCTCCACCTGACGTCGCGGAGCGTCCGGTCGGTCCCGGGGGTGACGGTGCTGGTGCCGGACCTCGAGAACCCGTCGGCGACCCGCGAGCAGGTCGTCGCGTTCCTCGCCGAGCACCCGCGGGCCGGCGTGCTCCTCGAGGACGTCGACCGGATGCTCGTCCACCATCGCCGGGCGGACATCGTGAGCTTCCTCGAGGACCTGCGCGGGCGTCTCGAGGGGAAGGGACCGCTGGTCGTTACCTACGACCCGGCCCGGATCTCCTCGGCCGCGGCGCACGACGTCCGCGCGGCGGTCGCCGGGCCCGCGACCCGGGCGACGCTCGAGACGCTCGCCAACCCGGTCCGGCGCGCGGTGCTCCGTCGGGCGCACGACGGCGCCTGTTCGTTCACCGAGGCGCTGAAGGCGGCCGGGCTCGAGGACTCCCCGAAGCTCGCCTTCCACCTGCGTCGCCTGGTCGACGACGGCCTGCTCGCCCACGACCAGGAGAGCTACCGGATCACGGCGAAGGGCCGCGAGGCGCTCGCCCTGCTCTCGGAGCTGGACGGCCTCTCGCGCCACGGTCAGGCGACGAGCGGCGCGTACGCGCAGCCGCGGGCGGCCTAGCCGCCACGGGACGACTCGCCCGCTCAGGCGGGGATCCGGCGGGGCGAGCGACGTCGCGCGCGGGCCGGCCGCCGCTCCGAGGCGGTACGGTGCTCCCACGGCTCGACCGGCACCACCACGTCGACCTCCTCCTCGATCCGCTCTTCGGCGAACGGGAGCCCGGTCGCGCGGAAGACCTCGAGCATCTCAGGCTCGCCGCCGCGCATCCGGGCGAGGAAGCGCTCGATGCCGAACGCCGCCGCGGCCCGCGAAAGCCGCGCGAGCAGGAGGCTCGCGACCCCGCGCCCGCGATACGGCTCCGTGACGAGGAACCGGACCTCGGCGAGCGGGGAACGCTCGGCCGAGCGGACGTACTCCCCGACGCCGACCACGCGGACCTCGCCGGCCCGCTCGCCGAGCGCCACGAGGCCCAGCCGCTCCTCCGGGGGCGACCGCGCGACGGCCCCCTCCCCGGCGACGGGCGGCCCGAGCGCCGAAAGACGGTGCGCCTCGAGCACGTCGGCCGGAACCCCCCGGACGAACTCGGCGAGCAGGTACCGGTCGGCCGACTGCACCGGCCGGACCCAGACCTCGACGCCGTCCTGCAGGAACCCGGGACCGGCGACGCCCGGCGGCAGCGCCGGCAGGCCGGGGAGGGTCCTCGCGAGCACGTTCGACCTTGTCCCTACGTCGGCGAGCCGGCACATGAGGCTCGGGTGGAGCGAAGTTGACCGCCGCCGGAGCGCCGGTGCGGAGGTGCCGGACCCGCGGTACAGCGGCGAGCCTCGCGTCAGGCCGCTCGCGCGCCGGCCCGCCGAGAACGTCCGGGCTCGGTCGCCTTCGCCGACCTCGCGCGCATGCCGTACAGGCCGAGCCCCGCCCTGCGGACCGGTCTCGACCCGCGGCGGCGGGCCCACCGGCGGAGCGCGGCGCAGAGCGTCCCGCTCGGGCCGTGATCGACGATCGCGACCGCGCCGCGCGGCATCCGGCGGTCGAGCGCGGTGAACTCGTCGAAGACGTTGTCGTCGTCGTGGGGGACGTCATAGACGACCAGGTCGACGCGCGGGAGCTCGTCGGCGAGGAGCGGGACGATCCCGGCCTTGTCGCCGAGCCTGAGGTCCCAGCGGCTGCGGAGCGCCCTCGGGATGGCCCAGCCCGAGGCGCGGCCCGGGGGGATGCTCCAGGAGGAGCCGCCCCTCGCGTACGGACGCCGACGGGCGGCCTGGGGCAGGTCGACCGAGTGGAGGGTCCCGACGCCGTTGCGGCGGAGCGCCGCGAGGAGGTAGGCGGAGGAGACCCCCGACGAGACCCCGACCTCGACCAGGTGGCGCGGTCGCGTCAGGCGGACCAGCGCGTGGAGCTCGAGCGGAGCGTCGATCTCGACGTACGACGCCCTCCCTTCCCTGCGGTGCTCCCGATCCAGGGCGGAGAACAGGCGTCGGTCCGCCGCCGCTTCCGCGATCGCCCGCGCGGCGACGGCCGGGCTCCGGCCGCTGAGCTCGGCGACCCACAGCGGATCCGGGTCGACCTCCTGCCGCACCGGAGGCTCCTCGGCTACGGGTCGGCGAGCGGCCGGAGGTCGCGCATCCACGACCGGGCGGGCTCGACCTTCGGCCGCACCGCGCGGATGCGGTCGTAGGCGGCGTCGAGGTCCAGCCGCTCGGCCCGGTGCAGGTACCACGCCGCCCCGAGCGGGGAGCGGCGGATGCCGTGGGCGCAGAAGACGAGGACCGGCCGTCCGGCGCGGTGTGCCGCCGCCACCTCGCGGGCGAGGCGCTCGAGGTTCGCCCGTATCGGCCCGTCGGTCCGCTCGTCGTAGATCGGGATGTGGGTCGTCGGACTGGGGAGGTCGCTCGGCGCCTCGTCCAGGACGCAGAACCGCGCCCCGTCGAACTCGAGCGCGTCGTTCCATCCGCCGACGAACACCCCCGGGGCGACCTCCGAGGGCCCGGGGCTCGGTCGGGAGGCGCTTCGGGGGGTCGGCGGTTTCGCCTTCGCGGGCATGACGACCCCTCCACGCCCCTCGGGGCCAAGACCTTGGAGCCGCCCGGGGGCGGCTCGAGTTGAATAGGCCGGGAGCGGCTAGCGTGGGCCGGATGACGATCGTCGACGCCCACGTACGCGTCCAGCACCCGTGCCCGTACTGCGACCTTTCGAAGGCGTTCCCCCGCAGCGTGCTGCTGCTCTGGTGCGACAACCGCAGGGACACGATCCTCGTCTGGGGGGCGGACGAGGCCGAGCTGGAGGGGGTGAGCGCAGCGTTCCGTCGCCGCTTTCGCGCGAAGCGCCTGCTGCGCGACGGACCGGCCGCGCTGCTGGCGATCCCGGACTTCGACTGGGCAGAACCGCCGTCGGTGACGAAGCTCGCCCGCAGGTTCGGGGTCTGGGTGCTGCCGCCGGTCGTGTACTCTGAGGGGAACGAGACCTACCGCTTCGTCGCCCCCGACCGGGCGCGGCTCCAGCGCCTCTTCGGTCGGCTCCGGAGGCTCGGGGCCGTCACGATCCTCTCCGTCTCCGACCGCAGCGGGCTCGAAGGGATCCGCGACTACCCGACCGCCTCCGTCCACTTCTTCGAGGGGCTCACCCCTCCCCAGGCCCGCGCGCTGGTCGCCGCGCACGACGCCGGTCTGCTCGAGATCCCCGCCCGCTCCAGCTGGGCGGCGGTCGCGCGACAAGAGGGAGTAGGGCGCTCGACGTTCGGAGAGCACCTGCGCAAGGCCCAGCTTCGCCTCGTGCGCAACAGCTACGCGGTCCTCAGGTCGCGTTCCGCGAGCGCCGCCCCGCCGGTCGTCCTGCCCGCCCTGAGCGGGGCTCCGACGGCCCGAGCCGGCGAGCCCGCCGGAGCGCGGGCGACGTCGCGACGCCCCGCGGCTCGGCGAGGCGGTTCAGCTCGTCGAACGTGAGCGCATCCCGCAGCAGCGAGCGGAACGACCGCTCCTCGAGGACCTCCCGGCCGACGCGCCGCAGGAGCCCGAGCGCGGCGTACGACGCCGCGGGGCCGAAGCTCACCCGGCGCACGCCGAGCCGGGAGAGCACGCCGAGCCCCGGCAGCCCGGGCCGGATCATGACGTTGAGCGGGCCGGGGACCTCGTGCAGGTACGCCGTGATCTCGCGACGGTCGACGAGGCGCATCGGATAGACGCAGTCGGCCCCCGCGGCGCGGAACGCGCGGCCGCGTCGGACCGCCTCGTCGAACCGCTCGGCGGCCGTTCCGACGCCGGCCCCGAGGGCGTCGGTGCGCGCGTTGATGACGATCGGGACCCCCAGCTCCTCGCCGAGCTCGCGCACCGCACGGATCTTCGCGAGCTGGGCGTCGAGCGGGACGAGGCCGTCGCGCTGCGGCTCGCGGTCCTCGAGATTGATCCCGACGGCGCCGGCGTCGACCATCGCGCGGACCGTCGCGGCGACCGCCGTTGGGCTCCGGCCGAACCCGGCGACGACGTCCGCGCTCAGCGGTACGGAGAGCTTCTCGGCGATCCGGCGCACCACGGCGACCAGCTCGGCGCGCGGGATCTCCTCGCCGTCCGGGAACCCGAGCGAGACCATCGCTCCGGCGCTCGAGGTCGCGACGGCGGGAAAGCCGGCGTCCTCGAGGACGCGCGCGCTCGCGACGTCCCAGGCGTTCGGAAGCACGAACAGCGACCGGGCACGGTGGAGCGCGCGGAACCGCTCGGCCCGCTCCGAGAGGGCGGTCATCGCGGCCGCGACGGAACGCCGGCGCTTCACCTCGACGCCCGTCGCGCGCAACCCTAGGGCGGGCCTCTCGGCGATGCGCGGATGATCAGGGTCATCCCCGCCAGAACGATCACGAAGCCGGCGATCTCGAAGACCGTGACCGGCTCGCCGTAGAGCCCGGTGCCGACGGCGACGCCGACCAGCGGGATGACGTAGGTGACGGCGTTCGCGCGGATCGGGCCGACGCGGTGGTGCAGCGCGAAGTAGGTGAAGTAGCCGAGGACCGAGGAGAAGACGACCAGCGCGGCGAGCGCCCCGAGGACGCCCGGGGTGAGCGGCAGCGCCTCCCGCACCGGCAGGACGAGGCTCGCCGCGCCGAGGAGAACCCCGGCGACCGCGAACTGCGTGCCGATCTGCCAGAGGCCCTGGCGCCCGCCCCCGTACCGCCGCAGCAGCACGGTCCCGATCGCCGCGACGACGAACGCGCCGACGACGAACAGCGGGCCGTCGCCGTGCCCGACCGGCCCGGAGGTCAGGCTCGGGAGCACGAGGACCACCGCCCCCGCGAACCCCACGCCGATCCCGGCGAGGGCGAGCACCCCGAGCCGCTCGCGCGGGAGGATCCCGTAGGCGAACGCGACCGTCAGGATCGGGCTGGTCGTCGACAGCACCGACGCGTAGCCGCCGGTGGTGTACTGCTCCCCCCAGTACAGCAGCCCGCCGTAGAGCCCGATGACGAGGATCCCCCCGACGACCGCCGACACGGCAAGGTTGCGCGCCGGGGGCCACGCCTCCCGGCGAGCGGCGGCGATGCCGGCGAACGCCGCGGCCGACAGCGCGTAGCGCACCGCCGCGAACACGAGAGGGCTGGCGCCGAGGACGATCCCTTCCCGGATGAACACGTAGGCGATCCCCCAGACGACCCCGAGGACGCCGAGGAGGGCGACGTCCGTGCCGCTGTAGCGCAGTTCCGGGGCAGGCGCGGGCGTGGCGGGGGCCGCGGGCGGCTCGCTCGGTGCGGGAACGGCACGAGACCCGGTCGACACCACGGCACGCGGGTGCCGTCTCCTCTTAGGCATACCGAGGAGGTGCCCCGCCGACCGGGCCGGACGGGCGCGAGCGCGCCTCGCCGGAGCGAGAGGGCTGACGGCGAGCCGCGCCGGGGTCGCGGTCCCGGCTAGCGGGGGTCTCCCGGTCGGCCCAAGCGCAATAGCCCGACGTTCGATGGCGGTCGGGGAAGATGCCCGACTCGAAGGCGAGGACCCCGGTGCTCGAGCTCCGCTCCCATCTGTCGGTGCCCCCCTCCGAGGTCTTTCCCGTGCTCTGGGGAGAGCTCGCCTCCTCCCTCCTGCAGCGAGGCTGGCGGATCGGGAGCGAACCCGGCGGGAAGCTCCGGAGCGCGGCGAAGCGGGCGTCAGGACGGACCGACGGGCGCCTGGAACGCTGGAACCCCCCGTTCGAGGCGGAGGTCGTCTGGAACGACGGCGACGGGAAGGGACCGGCTCCGCGGCTGAGCGTTCGTTGCGAGGCCGAGGGATCGGGCACCGCGGTCGTCGTCGAGCACCGCGGCGGGAGCGGCTGGCGGGGAACCCCCCGAGAGGAGCAGGAGCTGGGATGGCTGGCGACCGAGGTCGTCGCACCGCTCCTGCTCGCGATCGCTCCCGACCGGCTGCTCGAGTGGTCGGACGACCGCTGGGGCCGGCGACCCTCGGGGCCGAGCAGCCAGGCGAACTACCGGGAGCCGATCTATCACCTGCCGGGGTTCCACGCGATCCTCGAGGGGCTCGCGCTCCGCAAGGACGACGTGCTGCTCGAGGTCGGGTGCGGGGGCGGGGCGCTCCTGAAGAGGGCGCTCGCGACCGGGTGCAGGGCGGCCGCGGTCGACCACAGCGCGGACATGCTGAAGGTCGCTTCCGGGCAGAACGCCCGGGCCCTCGCCGACGGTCGTCTCCGGCTCCGGTATGGGGACGCGGGGGCCCTGCCGTTCCCCGGCGAACGCTTCACGTGCGCGGTGATGTCGGGCGTGTTCCCCTGGCTCCCCGATCCCGAGGGCGCCTTGCGCGAGGTCTTCCGCACCCTGCGCCCGGGCGGCCGGTTCGTCGCGTGGACGGGTACGCCGAAGATGTACGGCACTCCGGCGGCGGGTCCCAAGCGTACGGGGGGACCGCGACTGTACGCGGACCGCGCGCTGGCCCGGTTCGCCCGCGCGGCCGGCTTCTCGGACGTGCGGATCGACCACCCCGACCTTCGGCCCGTCGCCAAGGCCGTAGGAGTCCCCCGAGCGACCCGCTTCCTTTTCGCCCCCGAGTACGGCACGCTGCTGTGGGCCCGTCGGGGCCGAGCGGCGAGCCGGCGCTCGACCCCGAAGGCTCCCGGCCGCTCTAGACCCCGCGGCCGAAGAGAGCGGATGTAGGGCCGTTCGGCCGACGGGGCACGGTCCCCGTAGAGGATCGGCTCACCGCCCGGGGGCCGGAGCTTCCGGTGGCAGCGACGACGCCGGCGCGAGCGACCCTGCGGGCCCGCGCGGAACGCTGCTGGCCCGTCCGGGGGGGTCGGCCGAGGTCGTCGGGGCCTCGGCGGGCTGACCGACCGGCACCCGACCGGTCAGTCCGAACGCGCAGAGGCAGGCCGCCACGACGCAGAGGGCGAGGACGAGGAAGACCCCGTTGTACGAGCCGATGAGCGCGCTCTGCAGGGCGACGGGGCTCGTCGCTCCGCGGCTCAGCTGGGCGTAGCGCGACGCCTGGTAGATCGAGAGGGCGGAGACCCCGATCGCGCCCGCGAGCGTCTGGGAGAACTTCGCGAGGCCGACCGACGCGCCGACCGTCGCCGCCGGCGCCTCGTTCTGGACCGCGATCGTCGCGGCGGCGAGGGCGAGCCCGAGGCCGAACCCGAGGGGGATCAGCGGCAGGGCGATCCCCCCGGTCGGCACGAACCCGTACGAGAGGACCCACAGCGGGGTCGACGCCGTCAGGTTCGTGAGGAAGAGGGCGGAGACCGCCGAGACGGCGAGGCCCGGGAGGACGAGCGCGCGGTAGGAGACGCGGTTCAGGAAGACGCCCGTGAGCCCCGCGCCGACGATCATCGGGACGGCGAAGAAGTAGATCATGTCCCGGATGTCGCCCGCCGAGTGGGCGAGCACGACCCCGACGTAGAGCGAGAGGAACGTGATGAGGGCGCTGAAGACGACGCCCGTCGACCCCAGGATCCCGTTGGCGGCGGCGATCGCCCCCCGGCGGAGCGTCCGCAGCGGGATCAGGGGGTCGGCCACGCGGAGCTCCCGCGCGACGAAGACGGCGAGGAGGAGCCCGGTCGCCGCGAGCAGGGCGACGATGCGCGGGTCGGTCCACAGCCAGCCGGCGTCCGAGACCTGGACGAGCGCCACCATCAGGGTGCCGACCCATCCCGCGACGAGCGCCGCGCCGGGGACGTCGAAGCGACCTTGCGCGGTCGCGCGCAGGGGACCGACGGCCAGCGCCACCACGGCGATCGCGAAGAGCCCGAACGGGAGGTTGATGTAGAAGACCCAGCGCCAGGTCGTGACGGAGACGATGTAGCTGCCGAGCAGGGGTCCCGCGACGATCGCCAGGCCGGAGGAGGCGCTGAGCGCGGCGATCGCGCGCGTCCGGACCTCAGGGGGGAAGGAGACCGCGACCATCGCGATCGCGACCGGGAAGATCCCGCCGCCCCCGAACCCCTGGACGCTGCGGAAGACGATGAGCTCGGTAAGGTTCTGGCTGAGGCCGGCGAGCGCCGAGCCGGCGATGAAGATCGCGAGCCCGACGAGGAAGACGTTCCGCCGGCTCGAGAGGTCGGAGAGGCGGCTGAAGATCGGGATCGCGATCGTCGCGCTCACCAGGTAGCCGCTGACGACGAAGGCGACCCCGTCGGCCTGGTGGAGGTCGACGGCGATGGTCGGGAGGACCGTGGAGACCACGAGGGAGTCCATCGCGCCCATCAGGATCGCGAAGAAGATCCCGACGAGGACGAGCACGTTCTCGAACTCCCGGAACCGGGAGGACGGACGCTCGGTCGGCGGGGCGGAGGACGCGGGTGGGGACGGGGGTTCGGGCATCGCTACCTCGAGTGATGAAACTGACGCTTGGTCAGTATTTAGGCTTTAGGTCACTTCTCCTGCTACAAGGCAGACATTATACGCGGACCCGCCGTACGACGGCTTGGGACGGGACCATGCCCAAGGTCGTTCGGGAGTACAAGGCCCAGGCGCGTACGCGCATCATCGAAGCGGCGGTCCTCGTGCTCCAGCACAAGGGCCTCAGCGGCGTCACGATGGACGAGATCGCGCGCGAGATCGGGGTCAGCAAGGGCGCGCTCTATCTCTACTTCCCGTCCAAGGCCCAGCTCCTGGAGGCGATCCTGAGCCGGTACCGCGAGGAGATGATGGCCGGCCTGGAACGGGCCGTCGAGGAGAAGGACGTCGCGGAGGCGATCGCCGGCACCATCGACAAGATCTTCTCCGGCGAGTTCAACCCCGCGGTCTGGCACCAGGTCATCGCCGACTCCGCCGGCGACCCGGACATCCTCGCCGCGCTGCGCGAGGACTCCCGGCGGGATGCCGAGAGCCTGCAGGAGTTCCTCCACCGGATGGTGGTCCAGCGACGGATCCCTCCCCTTCCGGACCTCGAGGTCGTGGCGGACGTCGTCTATCTTGCGCTCGGAGGGACGATCATCGCGCTGACGACGCGCCGGGATCCGCAGGAGAGCCGCCGGCGGCTCGTTCGGGCTCTCCGTTGGGCCCTCGGTCTCCCGCTCGACGGGGTCAGGGCCCCGGTCTCGGTCCCGGGCCGCTCGGGGCCGGCCCGACCTGCGGGGTCGCAGGGCCGTCCACGTTCGGGAGCGGGTCGGCGGCGTCGACCGGTTGCGGGAGGTCCGACGCGAAGGCCGTAGCGGCCCCGCCGGTCCGGAGTCCAGGGTGCGGGGAGGGCTCCGAGAAGACCTCCCATCGTACGCCGTCTCTCGGACTCGACGAGGGACCCCGTGACGTCAAAGCCGTCTTCACGCGCCTTGCGAGTGGTCTCCGTCGTACGCATCTTTTCGATCGGCAAGCCCGCGAGGGCTACCTCGACTGCGCCGGATTTCATGTCGACTGGGAGCACCGCCCCGATCCCAACTCGCCCCTCTACATGCAGGTCTCTCGGGACGGGCTCGTTCTTCGTCTCACCGAGCACTTCGGGGACGGCGCTCCGGGCGCCTGCTTCCCCGTCGACGATCTTGGAGCGAAGGCTCTCCACGCGAAGCTGAGCGCCAAGAACGATCCCTACTGGCGTTCCGGAGACCCCAAGACCGCTGCCGGGAGACCTCAACTTACGCCGGTCGATCCCTTCGGGAACGAGCTCTACCTCGGAGAGCCCGAGCCGGTGCCTGCGGACGCCAGGTGATCGGACCGCAACCCCCCGGACGGCGCGGGCCGCTTCTCGACGTCCGAACGGTGCGAGCCCGGCGCATTCCTGCGGAGACGTACGACGCGGACCTCGGGAAGAAGCGTGGGTGCGGGGAGAGGGATTTGAACCGCCCGGCGGTTCAGATATCGTGGAAGAAGGGCGGGACGAAATGAGCGGTTGGGTAGCATACCGTAGGGGTGTGCCGGAAGTCCTCAGTTGCCTCACGACTTCTGAGATGTCAACAGTTCGTAGAGACTCAGCGAGTTGCCGTCCGGGTCCTTGAAGTCGCAGAACTGGATGACACCAGGGACTCGAACCGTCTCGCCTATAGTGATCCCAAGCCGCGTCAGACGAGTACGCTCCTGTTCGAGACTCTGGACACCCATCCGGAACACCCAACCGCCGGATCCCACCTGACCCTCCTCGAGCTGCAGCCAGGTCTCCCCTACCCTGAACTCGATGATTCCGGGAACAGGCTCGAGTTCGGGGGGCTTACCTAGTAATCGCTCGTACCACACTCTTGCCGCCGGCATGCTACGAACGGTGACACCGATAGTTGCCTCGACGCAGTCCATTTTCGCCGCCATCGCGTTCTTCATCGACTTCTGAAACATAAGTGAGTAGTTTCGTCCTGTAACAGGGGCTCCCTGCGACTCTCGCGCTGGGCGCAATGGGGGTGTTTGTTCACGGCAGAGCGCGCCCTCACGAGGCCTCCTTGCTCGGACGTCTAATCTATGGACCGCGGTCTTGAGCACTGCTGAACCGCTGCCCCGATTACTCTGCGATGTAACGGCCCTCAGGAGGCAGCAGGTTGTGCAGCAGGGGATAGACGTTGCGTCGATGGCCAAAAACAATGAAGACGACCTCGTCACCGTCGATAGCGTAGATTCCGCGCCATGGCGGTATCCTGAGAGTCCACACGTTCTGGTAACCGGAAAGCTGGTGGACGTCCAAGTAGGCAGAGCGGGCTCGCGGATTTCGGAGCACGAGTTCGAAGGCTTCGTTGAACCTCAGTTGAACGCGTCGAGGGAGACGATCGAAGCTCTGTCCTGCGATCGGGTCGGCGAACCGCAGCGTGAACATTCAGGTGGGTCGCGATAGGCGGTGCTCCCGACGGAAGCTCTCCAGGGACTCGCGCGGAAGCAAGAGCGCCCTCTGCACGTCACGACGGAAGTAGTCCGGGGGGATTTCGTCCATGAGATCCTCGATGGCAGCGGCCGCACTCTTGCCTCCGACCTGGTAGTCACGCAATCGCTCTCGCACGTGGTACGGAAGCGTGATTGAAGTGGCTCGATGAGCCCCGGTCGCCATCGTACTGTGTATTGAGTCAATAGAATTCATATAGACTTCGGGAGAGCTCGGAACCTGCCCACGGCAGGGCCGCAAACACGGGTCACGAGTACGAGCGGGTGAGGGGTGACCCCCTCACCCTAGGTGAGGGTAACGGACTTGAACCGCCCGGCGGTTCGAATATTGGGAGTGCGGGGAGAGGGATTTGAACCCACGAACCCCTACGGGACCAGACCCTGAATCTGGCGCCTTTGGCCAAGCTTGGCAATCCCCGCGTGGACGCGGGCAGCGACGTGCGAGATATGACCGTTTCACCGGGCTGGGCGGCCGCCCTCGCCCGCTCCCGCCTACGCGGGCGATACGGCGGGGTCTGGCGCGGCGGGCCGAGCCTTCTCCCCTTCGAGGACGTCGACCGCCTCTCGCACGGTCGCCTTCTCGTGGACGATCGCGCGCAGCGCCTTCAGCATCGGAACCGGGTGGTCGGACTGCCAGATGTTCCGCCCCATGTCGATCCCGTGGGCGCCTTCGGCGATCGCGCCGTGGGCGAGCTCGAGCGCGGCCCGGTCGCTGTCGAGCTTCGGGCCGCCGGCGACGACCAGCGGCACCGGGCACCCCTCGACGACCTTCGAGAACCCGTCGCAGTAGTAGGTCTTGACGACGTGCGCCCCGATCTCGGCGGAGACCCGGCAGGCGAGGGCGAGGTAGCGCGCGTCGCGCTTCTCGAGCTCCTTGCCGACCGCCGTGATGGCGAGGACCGGGATCCCGGCCGCCTCGCCGTCGTCGACGAGCTTGGAGAGGTTGACGAGGCTCTGGTGCTCGTGGGGGGCCCCGACGAACACCGAGAGCGCGACCGCGCTCACGTTGAGCCGCGCGGCGTCCGCGATGGCGGTCGTGACCGCCTCGTTCGAGAGGTCCTCCTGGAGGACCGTCGCGCCCCCGGAGACACGCAGGACGATTGGCGTGCTCGCTTCCGGCGGCACGCTCGTGCGGAGGACGCCCCGCGTCAGGGCCAGCGCGTCGGCGTACGGCAGCAGGGGCCGGATCGTCGCCCCCGCATCCTCCAGGCGGCGGGTCGGCCCCATGAAGTAGCCGTGGTCGACGGCGAGCATCACCGAGTTCCCGCTCGACGGCCGGAACATCCGGCTGAGGCGGTTGCGCATCCCCCAGTCCATCGCCGTCCCCGCTCCGGCGAGCGGCGGCGGCGCAGATAGCGTTGCGGGCGGGGCCGCCCGGGCCTACCCCGCGTCGGTCCTGGGGCCTGGCCTCAGGACGACCGGGACCCGCCGCTCCTCCTTGACCCGATTGAGCACGACCTGCGTGTTCGAGCGCTCGACGTGCGGGTCCTGCAGGGCGTGCTTGACGAAGCGGTCGAGGTCGCGGCGGTCGCGGAAGCGGCCGATGAGCAGGGCGTCGTAGTCGCCGGTGACGTCGTAGATCGCGTAGGCGTGCGGGTCGCGGGCCAGGCGCTCCTCGACCTCCCGCAGCTTTCCCTTCGAGATCCGCACGCCGACGACGGCGCAGAGGTCCCAGCCGAGGTGTTCGTCGTCCAGCACCGGTACGTAGCCATGGATGACCCCGTCGGCCTCCATCTGCGCCACGCGCGAGCTCACGGTCGTCGGCGAGACCTTCAGACGGTGGGCAATCGCCCGGTGGCTCGCGCGCGCGTCGACGTTCAGCTCCTCGAGGATCGCCCGGTCGAGCTCGTCGAGGCTGGACGCACGACCCATGGTGCTCCATCGATACGGTCCATCATAAGGGCTTGGTCACAAAATATGGACGATCGTCCAGAAATCCGGTCTCAGGGTTCTTGTAGCCGGAGCCGCTCGGCGAGCCGAGGGGGCGCGCGATGGCGGAAACGACGACTGCGGCGGCGAGGGACGGCGAGGCGGTGGTCGAGCAGCTGAAGGCGGACCAGGTCCGCTGGGTCCAGCTGTTCTATACGGACGTCTTCGGCGGCTACAACCAGGTCGACGTGCCCCGCGAGGCGCTCGACGCGGAGATGTTCCGCAGCGGCGTCCCGAAGCTCGACGGCTCGTCGGTGCGCGGGTTCCGCGAGATCTTCGAGTCGGACATGCTCCTCGTGCCGGACCCGGCGACGAGGGCGAACATCCCGTGGAACCCGGAGGTCGGCCGTACCGTGCGGTTCATCTGCGACGTCCGGCTCGGGGCCTCGAAGGACGCCTACGACCACGACCCCCGCGGCGTCGCGCGCAAGACCGAGCGGGTCCTCGCCGACGCGGGCTACGACCGCTCGTACTGGGGCCCGGAGGTCGAGTTCTTCGTCTTCGACCAGGTCGAGCTCCTCCCGTCGTACGACGGCGTGCGGGACGCCTGGGCCGGTGCCGGCTACCTGATCCGCCAGGGCGAGTCGCCATGGGCCGCCGCGAACGGGAGCGCCCAGCCGACGATCCGCTTCAAGGAAGGCTACCACCGCACGCCGCCGGTCGACTCGCTGGTCGGGCTGCGCGCGGAGATGTGCAACATCCTCGCCGACGACTTCCATCTCACGATGGACGCCCACCACCACGAGGTCGCGACCGCGAGCCAGTCGGAGATCAACCTCCGCTTCGACGAGCTCGTGCCGATGGCCGACCACGTCCAGGACCTCCGCTACGTGATCAAGAACGTCGCCCACCGTCACGGCAAGCTCGCCTGCCTGATGCCGAAGCCGATCTACGGCGACAACGGCATCGGGATGCACACGAACCAGTCGCTCTGGACCCACGGGACGAACGCCTTCTACGACGCGAACGATCCGTATGCCGAGGTGAGCCAGACGTGCCGGTACTACATCGGCGGCCTGCTCGAGCACGCGCGCGCGCTCTGCGCGATCACCAACCCGATCACCAACTCCTACCGCCGCCTGGTGCCGGGGTACGAGGCGCCGGTGTTCATCGCCTGGAGCAAGGCGAACCGCTCGGCGAACGTGAGGATCCCGTTCTACCACAAGGGACGGCCGGGGGCGAAGCGGATCGAGTACCGTACGCCCGACTCGGCGGCGAACATCTACCTCACGGAGGCCGCGCTCGCGCTCGCCGGCCTGGACGGGATCCGCCGCAAGCTCGAGCCCCCGGCCCCGGTGGACGAGAACATCTACAAGCTCACCCCGGCGCGCCGGCGCGAGCTGGCGATCCGCGAGCTCCCCGGCTCCCTCGCCGAGTCGCTCGACTGCCTCGAGTCCGATCGGGCGTTCCTCCGGCCGGCGTTCGCCGACAGCCTGATCGACACCTACATCGAGCTGAAGCGCGAGGAGCAGCTCGAGCTGAACCTGCGTCCCCACCCGTACGAGTTCTACCGCTACCTCGACGTGTAGCGGCGGGGCGCGTGGGGGCCGGCCCTCCCGCCGCGGCCGGGGAGGCGCGGAGCTGACCGACGCGGTGCGGTTCGAACGGGGCCGCGTCCTCGCCGGTCGGCGTCTCGAGGAGGCGCTGCTCGTGGAGGACGGCCGGGTCGCCGCCGTGGGCTCCCTGGAGGCGGTGCGCCGCGCCAGCCCGACGGGGACCGACGTCGTCGACCTCGCGGGGGGGTTGGTCGTCCCCGGCCTCGCCGACGCCCATCTCCACCTCGGGGAGATCGCCCGGGAGCGGGCCGGGGTCGACCTCGGAGCCGTCCGTTCGCTCGCCGAGCTCCGGGAGCGCCTTGCCGTCTACGCTCAGCGGCACGCCACGCCCGCGATCGTCGGCCGCGGCCTCGACCTCGAGCGTCTCGCGGAACGACGCTGGCCGACGGCCGAGGAGCTCGACGGCCCGGTCGCAGACCGCCCGGTCGTGCTGTTCCACGCGAGCGGGCACGCGGCGGTCCTGAACACCGCCGCCCTCGAACGGGCGTTCGGCGGCCGCGCCCGGCCCGTCCGCTCGGCGGCCGAGGCCTCGGTCCTGCTCGAGGACGAGCAAGCCGCCGTCCGGCCGTTGGTCGACGAGGCGCTGCCGCTGACCGCAGAGGCCCTGCGGGCGAGCCTGGTGGGACTCGCCGGGTGCGGCCTGACGACCGTCGGTACGATGAACACGCACGCGCGCGAGCTCGACCTCCTCCGGGAGCTCGCCGACGGCGGCCGGCTGCCGATCCGGGTCCGGGCGTATCCGCCGTTGCGCCCGGGCGCAGGGGACGCCGGGCGGGCCCGAGCCGAGGAACGCGGCCGCCTCGCGGTCGTTGGGGTCAAGGGGTTCCTGGACGGGGCGTTCGGGCCGCGGACCGCGTCGCTCTCGGAGCCGTACGCGGACGCCCCGGGGCTCAGCGGGATCGACCGCGAGGACGACCGCGAGCTCGCCGACGCGATCGCCGCCGCTACCGCCGAGGGCCTCGCGCCCGCGCTCCACGCCATCGGCGACCGTGCCGTCGGGCGCGCGGTCCGGCTGACGGCGTCGGCGGCTCCGGTCGCGGCTCCCGCGCGCATCGAGCACGCGAGCCTCACCCCGCCCGCGGTGCTGCGGGAGCTGGCCCGAGCCCGACCGCTGCTGGTCGTGCAGCCCGGCTTCGTCCTCAGTGACTGGTGGCTGGGAGAGCGCCTCGGTCCCGCGCGGAGCCGGTGGGCCTACGTCTTCCGGAGCCTCGCCGAGCTCGGGGTCCCGCTCGCGGGCTCGAGCGACGCACCGTACGACACGGCGGACCCGTGGCGGGGCATGCGGGCGGCCGTCGATCGGCGCGACGAGCTCGGTCGCTCGGCGAACTCCTGGCCGGACCAGGCCCTCACGGCCCCGGAGGCGCTCGCGCTCTACACGGAGGGCGCCCACCGCGCGCTCGGCCTCCCCGAACGGGGCCGGCTCGCGCCGGGCGCCCCGGCCGATCTCGTCGTGCTGAAGGTCCCACGCCTGGACGACGCGCTCCGGACGGGCTCCTCCGCGGTCCGGGAGACCTGGGTCGACGGCCGGCGGCTCGACGGGGCCGGTTCAGGCGCGGAGGCACGCCGCTAAGCCCCGGCCCGGCTCTTCGGGTCGTGGCCGGCTCCTCCGAGCTCCCGCCCCGGCGGGAGTTCTCCCCGTCGATGCGGGTCGACCTGCTCATCTCCGACTGGAAGGCCGCGCTCCCGGCGGAGGTCCCCGAGGAGGCGCGGGAGCGGCAGCTCTACGGCCAGGCCTGGGAGGCGTACCGGGAGGGGGACCACGGCTTCGGCCTCTGGTGCTGGCACGAGTGCGACCGGCTGACGAACAACCTCGCCGGGAACGTCCGCGAGGTGACGCGCGTCCTGGGGTCGGGGCGGTACTTCGGCTTCTCCCACCGCAAGATGCTCGCCCTCGAGGTCCCGATCGAGCGGATCTACCGGCCCCGCAAGGGCGACATGAGCACCCCGCGCCCGGACGCGTTCGTCCTCCCCCACTACCAGGTACTGTGCGTCTACTTCGCGCAGGCCTCCGCCGGCGACCCGAAGGCGAAGGCGCTGCTCGAGATCGCCCTCGGGGAGCTCGAGGACCGCCGGCGCGCCGACCCGTACCTGAGGCACTTCGAGACGTTCCGCGACCTCTGGAACCGGACGAGCGCGGCTCCCCCGGCCGGGGCCCCCGCGCCGGCGCCCACGCCGCCGAGCCCCCGGGCTCCCCGCCCGGCGCGGGGCCGGGGGGCCCCGTAGGCGGTCGCCCAGCGTCTTATTCGGCGCCCGGCTGGCGGGCGGAGGACGAACCATGGCCGAACTGGGTACCGGCACGAAGCCTCGCCGAGCGGCCGACCGTCGACTCCGAGCGTTCCTCGCCGACGACTGGTCGCGCTGGATGGTCCTCGTGCCCGAGGTGGCGACGAGCGTAGGGTACCCGGGGCAGAACGACCGCTGGACCGACGACTCGCCCGCGGGGATCGAGGCCCGCCAGCGCCAGCTCGACAAGAGCGTTCGCGCCTTCGGCCAGCTGGACGCCCGTGCCCTAGAGCCCCGCGAGCGGCTCAACCACCGGCTCTACGGCGAGCTGCTCCGTCTCGCGGTCGCGGGCCGCGCCTACGGCGACGACCCGCTGCCGTTCCACTTCGGCCTCCCCCACAACCTCTGGATCCCGCTCAGCCAGATGGACGGGATCCAGATCGCCGCCGGCCAGATCCTCTCCCTGCAGCCCCGCCGTTCGCTCGCCGACTACGAGGCGATCGTCGCCCGACTGCGGGCGCTGCCGGCGGCGGTCGAGCAGAACCTCGCGCTGCTCCAGGACGGTCTCCGCCGGGGCTACAGCCCCCCCCGCGTCGCGATCCGGGGCGTCCCCGACCAGGTCGAGTCACTCGTCCCTGAGGACCCGACCGAGAGCGCGCTGTGGACACCGTTCGGCGAGTTCCCGACGGCGGTCGCTCCGCCGGAGCGGGCGCGCCTGACCGAGCAGGCGCGCGACGCCTACCTCCGCGGGGTCCGCCCTGCGTTCCTGAAGCTCCACCGCTACCTCCGGGAGACCTACGTTCCCGGCGCCCGCGAGACGACCGCCGCCTCGTCGCTGCCGTCGGGCCGGGCCGCCTACGCCCACCACGTCCGCTGGACGACGACGACCGAGCTGACCCCCGAGCAGGTCCACGAGATCGGCCTCGCGGAGGTCCGGCGGACCCGCGCCGAGATCGAGACGGTCATGCGCTCGACCGGCTTCACCGGGACGCTCGCCGAGTTCCACCGCTTCCTGCAGACCGACCCGAGGTTCCGCACCGGATCGGCGGAGGAGCTCGTGAACGGCTACCGGGTGATCTCGAAGAAGGTCGACCCCGAGCTCGCCCGCCACTTCGGCACGCTCCCGAGGCTGCCGTATGGCGTCACCCCGATCCCCGCGTTCCAGGCTCCGATCGCGCCCGGAGCGTACTACATCCCCGGCTCGCCCGACGACGGGCGGCCCGGCATGTTCTACGCCAACACCCACGACCTCGCGTCGCGGCCGACCTGGCGGATGGAGTCGCTGACGCTCCACGAGGCGGTCCCGGGCCACCACCTCCAGACGTCGATCGCGGCCGAGCTGGAGGACGTTCCGGCGTTCCGTCGCTTCAGCGGCGAGACCGCGTTCGTCGAGGGGTGGGGCCTCTACGCGGAGAGCCTCGGCGAGGAGCTCGGGCTCTACCGGGACCCGTACTCGAAGTTCGGGGCGCTCGACCACGACATCTGGAGGTCGATCCGCCTCGTCGTCGACACGGGGATGCACGCCCTCGGCTGGAGCCGCGACCGGGCGATCGCGTTCTTCCGGGAGCACACGGGCATGAGCGAGCTCGACATCACCGTCGAGGTCGACCGCTACCTCGTCTGGCCGGCGCAGGCGCTCGCCTACAAGATCGGCCAGCTCAAGTTCCGCGAGCTCCGCACGCTCGCCGAGCGCGAGCTCGGGGAGCGGTTCGACGACCGGGCGTTCCACGACGTCGCCCTCGGCGAGGGCGGGCTCCCGCTCGGGGAGCTCGAGCGCCGGGTGCGGGAGTGGATCGACCGCCTCCGGGGCGGTGCGGCCGGGGGCCGTGGCTCCCGGGGCCGCTCCGCCGCGCCCCATCGCGGACGTCGGTCGGGGTC
>JASHSA010000114.1 GCA_030037035.1 Thermoplasmata archaeon | reverse complement strand
GCAGGGTACCGGCCCCTAGAGGATTCGCCCGGCACGGACCACGGGCGTCCCGTCGATCGAGATCTCCGGGCCTGCGAGCGAGAACCACGAGAAGAAGCTCGAGCCGTTCGAGCCCCCCAGGCCTCGGTTGCCGCCGATCTGCAGGGAAACGGAGCCTCCTTCGACGGTCTCTAGATTGGGGATGTCCCGGACGGCGGGGTTTAGGCCAAGCTTGAGCATGCTGGTTCGGTCCTTGCCCGCCGTTCCCGCCTTGTACCGGCGGCCAAACATCTCCTCGCCTTCCTCCAGCGTGTACGACGCAAGCTTGCCGTCGACGAACTCGAGCGCTCCGCCGGCATGGACGTTCCACCAGATGTTCGTTCGGCGGTTGGCGTAGAAGCTCCCTTCCGCCGTCTTAGAGTCGAGCGCGACGTCCAGCGTCCCCGAGGGGATCTGCTGGAGCATCCCGGACGTCGGGTCTCCCTTACGATAGGCGCGGGGCCTCCCGTCGGTCAGTCGAGGGGCGAGCCGGGCGAGGCCGACTTCGAGGTCGGTTCCGTTGGAGTGGGTGATCCGCACTTTCCTTCCTCGAGAGAGAGCCTTGGCGAGCCGTGCCCCGCTCTTGGCGAGATCTTCCGGGTCGGTGAGACATGCCCGTAGCACGCGCTCTTCCCACTGCGCGCGATCCAAACCCCACTCCTTGGCCCGTCCTTCCGTCACGAACCCCAGCGTCATACGGCCCCCACGGAGACCCGCCTTCCGCGCGACCTCGTACCAGTGGCCGATCCAGTCGAACGCCGGGTCGAGGGCATCCTCGATATCCCTCCCCATGCGGGGCCCGTCGCCAGGACCCCAGAAGTTCACGTAGACGTCCGTCGCGCCCAGTGCCGCCCACTCGGGGGCGCTGGACTGGCCGAGCAGCTTGGCTTGCTTGCGGTCGATCGCGCGCCACCACGCGTCCTCGTCCTCGTAGACGAAGAGCGTGTGGCCGCCGATCCGGCGGACCTCGTCGAGCATCGCCCTGGCCAAAGGCATCGTGTGTTCCCACGACTCGATGATCGCATTCTCTCCCGGTCGGACCTTCAGGTACTTGGTCACGATACTGCGGGCCACGTCGCGCTGGAGCTTGGAAGGGGGTGCCGACATCTCGGCTCGGGACGGACACAGAGCTACTTGGGATGCGTCGGAGGCGGTGAAACGGGGGGGCCGGCCCCCGGCTCGCTCGGGCGAATCGCGGAGGTGTCGGCGCGGGGCTCTCCCGGGCTCCGGAGCGAGGCCGGAGGCGAGCCTCGTGCCTCCAGAGTTATATGACCGCTCCGTTGTCGGCGTTCCGGACTGACCTGCTGATGCCACCAAGAAAGGGGCGGGTCCAGCCCCGAGGGCGAGGCACCGGAGCGGCGTCTGCGACCCCGCAAAGGCGACGCGGCGCTTCCGCCGCAATGCGTGCATCGATCTCAGCAGTGGACAGCGGCCCGGCCGGGCCGCAGGGGCCGCGCCTCGTTCGGCGACCGAGCGTCGCGGGCTCCCAGGCCGTCTCCTCCCTCCGCTCGCTGTCGACCTCCTCAGGGGACCGGGGGATCCTCACGAGGCTGCAGCGGGCCGAAGAGTCTCAACGGCTCTTCGAGGAGGCCCTAGGATCGTACCGACGTCTTCTCTCCGAGGTCAATCGGCGGCGAACCCTCCTCGCGGAGATCTCCGTAGCCTTGGATACCCGAGCACGGGTCCTCGAGCTGCAGGAGGCGTCCCTCCGCGAGCGCGAGGAGGCGGCGGAACGGGCTGCCGCCAGCTTGGAGCAGCTCCCCCGGATGTCCATCGCCGGAGGCCATGCGATCCAGGTCACGGACGTCTCGGGTGGGGCGACCAGCTTCGACCCGACGGTTCTCGCCCCCGGCTCGCTCCCGTCGTTCGGAGGCGCGCCCGGGGTCTCGGACCCTGGAGGTCTGTCGGACATCGCGTCCGCTCACCCCGTAGGTCCGGGCGACGTGCCGTCCGCCGGTGCGACGTCGCCGGTCCCGCCCAATCTTGATCTGACCCCGACCTCGCTCGCCGTGGCGGCGCGGAGGCATGCAGAGCGCCTCCCCTCAGGGATCCCCCGCCTCGACAGCCTCCTCCTAGGCGGGCTGCCTCCCCGGAGCCACGTCGTGCTCGTCGGCGATGCGTTCATCGGGAAGGAAGTGACGCTCTACGCGTTCATCGCGGAAGGGTTGCGTCGTGACGAGCCGGTGATCCTGGTCACCTCGGCGCGGGGGACACACGACGTCTCGAAGGGGCTTCGCCTCGTCCTGCCGGACCTAGAGCAGTACCAAGCGAACGGCCGGGTCACGTGGGTCGACGCCTCGGGAACCGGCCGGGCGGCGCCCCCGCACTGGCTTGCCCCCAAGGACGCCGAGGACACCTCGGGCCTCCTGACCGCCCTGACGGACGCGGCCAAGTGGGCCCGAGAAGCGAGTTCGACCGGACGGTTCCGCGTGGGGTTCCTGGGCCTTTCGGCCGCCCTCGCGCATCGCACGGAGCGCGAGGCGTTCGTGTTCCTTCAGAGCGTCTTCGCGATCCTGAGACCGTGCGAGGCGATGGCGATGTACGCGCTCGAGGCCGGGGCGATCTCCGAGCCCCAGGTCGAGACCCTGCTGGGAAGGATGGACGGCGCCGTGGTGTTCCGCCAGAACCGGGAGCAGACCCTGCTGTCAGTGAAGGGGTTCGGCGAGGTCGCCACCCGGGACTGGATCGCCTGTCGCGTCACGGACCGGGAGCTGGTCCTAGGGTCGTTCGCGCTCGAGCGCATTCGATGAGCGGACCGTTCGCCGGCGCGCGCGGCGGCCTAGACCGAAGAAAGGGACATATTCCGGCCTGACGGTGGCGGGCTCGCCGATGCCCGCGCCGACGACTCGGGCCGTGAGCCACCAGTACTTCCTCCGGGCTCCGCCCGAGAAGGTCTTCGAGGCGCTCACCGACCCGAAGCTCCTGGTGACCTGGCTCTGCGACCAGGCCGAGATCTCGCCCCACCAGGGCGGCCGGTATTCGCTCGGCTGGAAGGACGGACCGACGCACACGGGCACGATCGTGAGCTTCGAACCGGGCGCGAGCATCACCTTCGCCTGGGAGTGGCCGGGGGTCGACCTTCGGGGAACGACGTTCCGGCTGTCGGTGGAGGCGAAGGACGACGGAACGTTGCTGGAGGTCAGTCACACAGGGTTTCCCCGGCTTGCGAAGTGGGTGGACCTCTACGGAGGCGCCGAGTGGGGCTGGACCTACTTCGCCATGAACCTCAAGTCCGTACTCGAGACCGGACGCGACCTCCGCTCGAGATACGACGGGTAGGCGGATCGCTCCCCGGACCGGGAGCCGAAGCGGCGACGCACGCCGACTCGGGTCAACCTGCAGAACGTTCGGGGGACCCCACGGGCCGGCCGTCCTGCGAGCGCGACCTCGTCGCGACCCGGCCGACCGATCGAGAGCGTCGCCGACCGCGAAGCGAGCGGGGACCTCACGGCTCTACGCGGGCTTCGGACCCTCGACGAGGTAGGTCCTCCACTCTCCCTCGACCCCCCGGAGCGGACCGAGGCCTCGGTCGAGGAACCGAAGGTCGGAGCCGACCGAAAGGTCCCGGACCGTTCCGGAGACGAGGACCTCACCGGCGTTGGCCAGCTCGCTCACACGGGCCGCGATGTGGACGGCCACCCCCCGCAGGTCGCCCCGTTCGAGCAGGCACTCGCCCGTATGGAGCCCGGCCCGAGTTTCGAGCCCCAGGTCGCGGGCGAAGTCGCGCATTGCCGAGGCGCAGCGGACCGCACGCGTGGGCCCGTCGAACGTCGCCAACGCCCCGTCGCCGGTCGTCTTGACGAGGTGGCCTCGGAACCGGCTCGCCTCTCTCCGGGCGATCTCGAAGTAGCGCCCGAGCAGCTCCGCCCAGGCCCGGTCCCCGAGCTGGGTCGCGCGCCCGGTCGAGTCGACGATGTCGGTGAACAGCACCGTCAGCAGGACCCGCTCCTCCTCGGG
>JASHSA010000001.1 GCA_030037035.1 Thermoplasmata archaeon | reverse complement strand
GTGGCGGTCATCGCGCTGTCGAACGACACTCTCGTGGGGTCGATCGCGGTCGGCGCCGCCCCGCAGGGTATCGCCGTGGACCCGACGAGCGGGCTCGTCTTCGTGGCCAACTACGCATGGTTCACCGTCTCGGTCATCAGCGAGTCCCTGCGCGACGTGGTGCGGAGCGTTTCCGGGCTCGAAGGTCCCTGGGGCGTAGGCTACGACGCGGCGACCGGCGACATCTTCGTCACCAACATCTACCAGAGCAACCTGACCGTGATCAACGGCTCGACGGGCCGGTCGGTCGCCTCGGAGCCGGTCGGGGACCCGGTCTCGGACGTCGCCGTCAACACGCTGAACGGCGATCTCTACGTCGCGAGCGACATCTTCGTAGGGTATGCCGGGGAGATCGCGATCGTCAACGGGAGCACCGACGCGATCGTGGGCACGCTCCCGACGGGGGCGTTGGCGATGCTCTTCGATCGCGCCACCGACACGCTCTACGTGGCGAACGGGATCGAGAGCGTGCTCGTCTACAACGGGTCGTCCGATACACGGCTTGCGAGCCTCGACCTGGGTCCGGACAGCAATCCCTCGGCCCTCGCGCTGGGGTCGAACGGGGACCTCTTCGTGGCGGACTCGGGGACCGGCACCGTGAGCGTGATCTCCACCGCGTCGAACTCCATCGTCGGTTCCAACTTCCTCGGCGATCAGGCGTACCCCGACGGCCTCGCCGTCGACAACGCCACCGGCCGGGTGTACGTCGCCGACGGCGGGGGGAGCAACGTCACCGAGCTCGACGAGGCGGCGCCGTTCGCGAACCTGTCGACGATCCCGGTCGGGGAGGCGCCGTACGCCATCGCCATGGATGCCGCGAACGGCGACCTCTATGTCGCCAACTCGAACTCGAACACGGTCTCCGTCATCAGCGGCGCCACCGACCGCGTGATCGCCACGATCCCCGTGGGCTCGTACCCCGTCGCGCTCTCGGTCGACCGGGGGAACGGATTCGTCTACGTCGCCGACGGCGACGCGAACGCGCTCACGGTGATCCACGGTAAGCGCGTCCTGGGACCCGGGCCGATCGCGGTCGGGGAGTACCCCTCGACGGTGGCGTACGACCCGTTGAACGGCCACGTCCTGGTCGGGAACACCGAGTCGGGGACGCTGTCGACCGTGGCGAAGGTCTTCTCGGTGACGTTCCACGCCACGGGGCTCCCTGTCGGGAGCTCTTGGTCGGTGACCTCCGCCCTCTCCAACGGGACGAACACCACCTCCGCGCGGGGCGGCACAATCGTGCTCTTCGAGCTCCCCGGGGAGGCGACGTTCTCGGTCGGGGCGCCGCCGGGCTACGGGGTCAGCCGGCTCACCTCCTCCCGCCTCACGGCCTTCGGCGCGCTGCAGGTCGCCGGGCCCACGGCCGTGGGGGTGCGGTTCGGACCGCTCGAATCGCTCTACTTCAACGAGACCGGGCTCCCGGCCGGAAGCAACTGGAGCGTGACGCTCACGTCGCCGTACGGGCGCGGCGGCGTGCCGGGCAACCTCACGTCGTCCACGACGGGGACGTCGATCCGCTTCACCGTCGTCGCCGGGGCGTGGAAGTTCACGATCTCGGTGAGCGGGCCGTATGCGGCCCACCCGGCCCACGGCACGGCCCGCGTCCCGCATCGCGCGACCGAAGTGCGGGTCCGCTTCCGCACGTAGCGGGGCCCGCGCCGACCGCGAAGCCCGGCGGCGCTACTTCGACCGCGCCGCCGCGGCCTTCGCCGCGAGGGCGGCGAACTCTTCCTTCCCGAACGCGGTCCCGGCAAGGCCCCAGCCCCCCTCGGCGGCTTCCGTGAGGAGGACCCAGGTCCGGGACGCGAGCGTCGCATCCTCCCCGACCTTGGCGACGATCTCGGTGATCTCCTTGACGAGCTGTCGCTGGCCGTCCCGGGACAGGGCCGAGGGCGGGGTGATCACCTGGACGCGGACCGTCCGGGCCGCTCCGGTCGCCGCCGTGTGCACGGCCTGCGGCGGCAATCGGTGAATGTAGGCGGCGGTGTTGTCGAGGTGGAACGGCCCGGGAGCCTTGACGCCCTCCGCCCGCAGGACCGCGAGGGTCAGCTCCTCGGCGAGCTTGCGGTCGGAGCCCGCAGGGAAGAGGTCCTCTCGGGCGTACAGGTCGATCATCGGGGCCACGTGCGCACCTCCACGTCCCGATGCGGCCGGCGAGGGATAAACCGGAACGTGAGCGGACGGACACCATCTCGGCGCCCGAACCGTTATCCGCGAGGCCAACTGGGAGGGACGATGTCGAAGGCCGTGGAGGGGACGCCGGCGCTTCGGGCGGCCGGCGAGAAGGCCCCCGCGTTCACGCTCCATACGACCCCGGACCAGTCGGTCTCGCTCAACGACTTCCTCGGCCGCCCCGTGGTCCTCGCCTTCTACCCGGCCGACTGGAGTCCGGTCTGCTCCGACCAGATGGGCCTCTACGCCCAGGTGATGCCCGAGTTCAAGAAGTTCCAGGCCGAGGTCCTCGGGATCTCCGTCGACGGGATCTGGTCCCACCTCGCCTTCGCCAAGGCCCGGAAGCTCAACTTCCCGCTCCTGGCCGACTTCGAGCCGAAGGGGGCGGTCTCCCGCCTGTACGGGGCGTACGACGCCCGCATCGGCGAGTCCGCGCGGGCGCTGTTCGTGATCGACAAGAAAGGGACGATCCGGTGGCGCTTCCTCTCCCCGGACGGCATCAATCCCGGGGCCGAAGGGATCCTGAGCGCCCTCGAAGAGCTAGAGTGATCCGATGTCCAAGACGTACGTCCCCCCGCGGCTGACCCTGCCCGTCGGGGAACGGGACCACGCCCAGGGCCCGCCGAACGCCGGCACGATCCTGGTCGAGTACGGGGACTACCAGTGCCCGTACTGCGGCGCGGCCTACCCGGTCGTCAAGCAGGTCCAGAAGGAGCTGGGAAGCAGCCTGCGGTTCGTGTTCCGCAACTTCCCGATCACCAACGCCCATCCTTTCGCGGCCTGGGCCGCGCAGACCGCGGAAGCTTCCGCCGCCCAGGGGAGGTTCTGGGAGATGCACGACTTCCTCTACGAGAACCAGCAGCGACTGGGCGAGGAGACCCCGTTCGTCCGGGAGCAGGCGCGGCTCGGTCTCGACGTCGGTCGGATCGCTCGCGAGGTCGCTGAGGGGACCTACGCGTCCCGCATCGACGAGGACTTCATGAGCGGGCTGCGGAGCGGGGTCAACGGGACCCCCACGTTCTTCGTCGACGGCGTCCGCTACGACGGCGCGCCGGAGGCCGGGCCGTTGCTGACGGCGCTACGGCGGGCGGCCAAGCCACCCCGGGGCCGGGTCGCCTAGGCCTTCGTTCTCGAGCGTCCGGAGGGCGGCGCACCGGCTCCGCCGGTCCGACTCGGGCGGGACGGTCCAGGGTGCCGCGGAGCGGTCTCCCCGGAGGGTTCGTCCTTGGCGGGCGGTCTCGGCTCGGCGGCTCCGCCGCGCCTTGGCCAGACCACTTCCTTACCCAGGTTCTCCCGAGCGGACTCCGGGAAACCATATCCCCGT
>JASHSA010000113.1 GCA_030037035.1 Thermoplasmata archaeon | reverse complement strand
CTCGGCCAATCCGAAGGGCTATATAGGGGGGCCAATGTCCGCCCGACCGGTCCGGTGGGGTCCGGCCATCATGGAGGAGTTCATCTGCAGCGTCGAGTTTCTTCGGGGGCCGGCCGACCTGTTGGCGCGCGTGTCGAGCGAGGCCGGCGGCGTGCGTGAGTATCGCGCCCAGAACCCCGGTAGCGTGATCGATCAGGTCGTCAACGACCTGCAAGAGGAGTTCGAGTCCGCCCCGGCCTCGTAGGACGACCGGGCTCAGGCATCCGCTCCGCTCGCATCGAGGTACGTGCCGATGGACAAACCGTCCGCGCCCAAGGCGCCGGTCAGCCGCGCCGTCGAGAGCGCGTTCACGAAGGTCTGGGGGGACGAGCACGTCGTCGCGCTCATCGCCCTCAAGGTCGAGACCTCCGAGGCCGACAACGTCGCGACCGACGTCAGCCGCTTCACCGAGGTCGAGGACGTCTTCCTCGTCACCGGCGACACCGACATCTTCCTGAAGGTCCGCTTCCCCCACTACGACGAGCTGAAGGAGTTCGTCCTCCGCCGCCTCCCTTCGGTGAAGGGGATCCGGGAGACGAAGACGCTCCTGGTCGTCACCGCCTACAAGGAGGCGGGGGAGACGCACGCCCCGTGACCGCCTCCGTCGCGCCGAGCGCCCGGGCCGCCCCGCCGGCGCCCGTCGGTCGGCCGGAGGTCGAGCGCGCGGTGCGCACGCTCTCCGAGCTTGCCGACGACGCGAGCGTCCCCCGCAACGTCCGCCGGGGCGCCCAGAGCGCGAAGGAGGAGCTCTCGCGCGCCGCCGTCCCGCTGGACGTCCGGATCGCGAGCGCGGTCTACGCCCTGGACGACCTCGCGAACGACCCGAACCTGCCGACCCACGGGCGGACGGCGATCTGGTCGATCATCTCGAGCCTGGAGAGCCTTTCGTGACCGGCGGAGCCGTCAGGCTGAAGTATCCCGACGCGGTAGGCGCGCGTCGGAGCTGGGAAGGGCCCGTAGCTCAGTTCGGTCGGTCGGCCGGCACCCCCGGCGGCCCGGCACAGAGCATCTGGCTTTTAACCAGGTGGTCGGGGGTTCGAACGAGCGGGTCCGCGCGGGTCGCGCGGCCGCTCCGGATCTCCCCCCGGGCCCGTTCCGCTCCCCCGAGGTCCGCATGACGCCGTCCGCAGCCCCGCGCGCAAGGTCGTCGTCCCGGGCGAAGGCCCCGGCGGCGCCGCCGAGGCCGTTCGTCGCGCACCACCTCGCCCCGCCGCACGAGGTCCTCTCCGAGGCGGAGAGCGCCGCGGTCATGGCGAAGCTCGCGACCGCGCCGGAGCGGCTGCCGAAGATCTACGTCAGCGACCCGGGCCTGCAGACGGACCCCCGGTACGCCGCGCTGAAGGACTCCGGCGAGCGCCTGGTCGGACGCCTCGTGCGGATCCGCCGTCCGAGCGCGACCGCCGGCGAGTCGGTCGCCTACCGCCTGATCGTCCAGCCCGGCCGGGAGGAGTAGGACGCGATGCGCGAGATCGTCGACGCGTTCTTCCGCGAGCGCTCGATCGTCAACCACCACCTCGCGAGCTTCAACGACTTCCTGCCGACCCGAGACAACCCGAACTCGAGGATGCAGCGGATCGTCGACGAGTCGCGCGTCAGCGAGGACTCGACCGAGCGCGGCGTCGTCCGCCTCGACGTCCAGAAAACGAAGAGCTCGATCTCGGTGCGCGTCGGCCGCCGCCGCGACGCGCGCGGGAACGTCCCGCCGTCCGCCGAGCCGACGATCTTCATCGGCGCGCCGTTCGTCAAGGAGCCGGTCGGCTCGAAGCCGACGCTCACGCCGATGGAGGCGCGCCTGCGCAACCTCACCTACCAGGCGCCGATCTACCTCAAGGTCACCGTCGTCGAGAACGGCGTCGAGCGCGCCCCCGAGGACGTGCACATCGGCGACCTGCCGATCATGGTCAAGAGCCGCCCGTGCAACCTCAACCGCTACAAGATCACCGAGGACGACCAGATCTGGCTCTCGGACGAGGAGTACCGCGCGAAGCTCGTCGAGTACGGCGAGGACCCGCTCGACCCCGGCGGCTACTTCGTCATCGGCGGGACCGAGCGCGTGATCATCAGCCTCGAGGACCTCGCGCCGAACCGGATCTTCGCCGAGTTCAACGAGCGCTACGGGACGCCGATCGAGAGCGCGAAGGTCTTCAGCCAGCGCGGCGGCTACCGCTCCCTCACCGTCGTCGAGAAGAAGAAGGACGGCGTGCTCCAGGTCAGCGTCCCGACGGCGAGCGGCCAGATCCCGCTCGTGATCCTGATGAAGGCGCTCGGGATGAAGAACGACGAGGAGATCTTCCAGGCGGTCCTCGGCGAGCTCCTCCCGCTGGACGAGCCGTTCGTCCAGACGATGAAGCACCTCCTGAACGTCAACCTCGAGGAGTGCGTCTCCAAGAAGCTCTACCCTCCTGAGGGGATCCTGACGACCGAGGACGCGCTCCTGTTCCTCGAGAAGAAGTTCGCGACCGGCCAGGCGAAGGAGTACCGCCAGCGGAAGGTCGACGGGATCCTCGACCGCTCGCTCCTCCCCCACCTCGGCGACACGCGCCAGGACCGGCTGAAGAAGGCGCTCTACCTCGCGCGGATGGCGCGGACGGTCCTCGAGCTGCACCTCAAGGTCCGCGGCGAGGACGACAAGGACCACTACGCGAACAAGCGCCTCAAGCTCGCCGGCGACCTGATGGAGGACCTGTTCCGGGTCGCCTTCAGCCTCCTCCTCAAGGACCTCAAGTACCAGCTCGAGCGCTCGTTCGCCCGCAAGAAGGACCTCCGCATCGCGAGCGCGATCCGCCCGGACCTCCTGACGCAGCGGCTCGTCCACGCGCTCGCGACCGGCAACTGGGTCGGCGGGCGCGCCGGCGTGAGCCAGGTGCTCGACCGGACGAGCCACATGTCGACGATCAGCCATCTCCGCCGCGTCACGAGTCCGCTGACGCGCAGCCAGCCGCACTTCGAGGCGCGGGACCTGCACCCGACGCAGTGGGGACGGCTCTGCCCGAACGAGACCCCCGAGGGGCAGAACTGCGGCCTCGTCAAGAACTACGCGCTGTGCGTCGACGTCTCCGAGGGCGCCGACGAGGAGGAGGTCGCGCTGATCCTCCGCGACCTGAACACCCGAGAGATCGGCCCGGAGGTCTTCCAGGAGGCGACGGCGCCGAAGGGCAAGCGCGCCGCGCGCGTCTACGTCAACGGCAACCTGGTCGGGCTCCACTCCCAGCCGCTCGACCTCGTCCGCGAGATCCGCGACCGCCGGCGCACCGGCACGCTGAGCCCGACGCTCGGCGACCGGACCTACGAGATCAACGTCCGCTACGACGAGGTGATGAACGAGGTGATCGTCCACTGCGACTCCGGCCGCCTGCGCCGGCCCCTCATCGTCGTCAAGGGCGGGGTCCCGCGCGTCTCGCGCTCGGACCTCGACGATCTCGCGCGCGGGACGCTCTCGTTCAGCGATCTCATCCGCCAGGGGAAGATCGAGTGGGTCGACGCGGAAGAGGAGGAGGACGCGCTCATCGCCGTCGACCCGTTGACGTACCCGGACCGCTGCCCGAAGTGCGAGAAGGCGCTCTCCCGCTCGGACGTCCGCTGGGCGTCGATGGGCGACAAGCGCGAGTCGCCGCAGGTCGCGTGCGGGTTCTGCCATGCCGAGTTCCCGGTCCCGAGCCTGATCAGCGAGCGCCACACGCACCTCGAGATCGACCCGAACCTGATGCTCGGGGTCTGCACCGGCCTGATCCCCTACCCGGAGCACAACGCCGCGCCGCGCAACACGATGGGCTCCGGGATGGCGAAGCAGGCGCTCGGCGTCGAGTCGGTGAACTACCGCCGCAGGCCGGACACGCGCGGCCACCTGCTCCACTACCCGCAAGCGCCGATCCTCCAGACGCAGACGATGCGCTACGTCCACTTCACCGAGCGGCCGGCCGGCCAGAACTTCGTCGTGGCGATCCTCTCCTACGAGGGCTACAACATGCAGGACGCCCTCGTCTTCTCGAAGGGCGCGATCGACCGCGGGCTCGGGCGCTCGTCGTTCTTCCGCACGTACCGCGGCGAGGAGCGCAAGTACCCGGGCGGCCAGGAGGACCGCTTCGAGATCCCCCGGCCGGACGTCGCCGGCGCCCGCGTCGACACCGCCTACCGCAACCTCGGCGAGGACGGACTGATCTTCCCCGAGCTCGAGGTCACGGAGGGGGACGTCCTCGTCGGCAAGACGAGCCCGCCGAGGTTCCTCGAGGAGAAGACCGACCTCCTGACGCCGCAGAAGCGGCGCGAGACGAGCGTCACCGTCCGCTTCGGCGAGTCCGGCTGGGTCGACAACGTGATCCTGACGGAGGGGGAGAACATCTCCAAGCTCGTCAAGGTCAAGGTCCGCAACCAGCGGGTGCCGGAGCTCGGCGACAAGTTCGCGAGCCGCCACGGCCAGAAGGGCGTCATCGGGCTCACCGTCCCGCAGGAGAACCTGCCGTTCACGCGGAGCGGGATGACGCCGGACCTATTGATCAACCCGCACGCGATCCCGTCGCGGATGACGGTCGCCCACGTCCTCGAGATGCTCGGGGGCAAGGTCGGCGCGCTCGAGGGCCGGACGATCGACGGCACGGCGTTCAGCGGCGCGCGCGAGGAGGCGCTCCGCGAGGGGCTCCAGGCGCTCGGCTTCCACCCGAGCGGGCGCGAGACGCTGTACGACGGCCTCACCGGCCGCCGGTTCGAGGCGGAGATCTTTGTCGGCGTGATCTACTACCAGAAGCTCCACCACATGGTCGCGGGCAAGATGCACATGCGCTCCCGCGGGCCGGTCCAGATCCTGACGCGGCAGCCGACCGAGGGCCGCTCCCGCCAGGGCGGGCTCCGGTTCGGGGAGATGGAGCGCGACTGCCTGATCGGCCACGGCGTCGCGATGGTGATCAAGGACCGCCTGCTCGACGAGTCAGACGGGACGATCCAGTACGTCTGCGGCAACACCGAGTGCGGCCACATCGCCATCCCGGACTCGCGGGCGAGCTCGCTCCGGTGCCCGAGCTGCGGGAACACCTCGTCGATCTACCCGGTCGAGATGAGCTACTCGTTCAAGCTCCTCCTGGAGGAGCTGATCAGCCTCGGCGTGATCATGCGCCTCCAGCTCGAGGAGATGCGGTAGGGGGACGGTCGATGGCGCAGGGGCTCTCCAAGCGGATCCGCGGGCTGCAGTTCGCGTTCCTCTCGCCGGACGAGATCCGGCGGATGAGCGCGGCGAAGATCATCACCGCCGACACCTACGACGACGACGGCTACCCGATCGAGATGGGCCTCATGGACCTCCACCTCGGGGTGATCGAGCCGAACCTCCGCTGCCGGACGTGCGGGGGCCGCGTCAACGAGTGCCCCGGCCATTTCGGCATCATCGAGCTCGCGATGCCGGTGATCCACGTCGGCTACGCGAAGGAGATCAAGCGGCTCCTCCAGTCGACGTGCCGGGCGTGCGGCCGCCTCCTGCCGGACGCGCCGATCGCCCGCGGCGACAGCTCGCTCGACACCGACGACGCGGTCCCGGCGCCGCGCACGCGCGAGACGAAGGAGGAGCGCGCCTGCCCGCACTGCCACGAGATCCAGCACAAGATCGTCCTCGACAAGCCGACGACGTTCCGCGAGGACGCGCACAAGATCACGCCGAAGGAGGTCCGCGCCCGCCTCGAGAGGATCCCGGACGAGGACGTCCGCGCGCTCGGGCTGAACCCGCGCTTCGGGCGACCGGAGTGGATGGTCCTCACGGTGCTGCCGGTCCCGCCGGTCCAGGTCCGGCCGTCGATCACCCTCGAGAGCGGCGAGCGCAGCGAGGACGACCTCACCCACAAGCTCGTCGACGTCCTGCGGATCAACCAGCGCCTGCGCGAGAACCGCGACATGGGCGCCCCGCAGCTCGTCGTCGAGGACCTCTGGGAGCTCCTCCAGTACCACGTCACGACGTACTTCGACAACCAGACGAGCGGGATCCCGCCGGCGCGCCACCGCTCCGGCCGCCCCTTGAAGACGCTCGCGCAGCGCCTGAAGGGCAAGGACGGCCGCTTCCGCTCGAACCTCTCGGG
>JASHSA010000112.1 GCA_030037035.1 Thermoplasmata archaeon | reverse complement strand
CGCTCGGGCCGTCCAGCACGATCGTCACGGTGCGGGCGATCTGGTTCGCCGCGTCGCTCTCGGCGTGGACGGTACGGACGGCGAGCCGTCCCGGGTTCTCGCCCGCCCGCTCGAGGTCGAGCTTGGTGACGCTCGCGCGGCCGGTGACGACCGGCTCGGGGGCGGAGCGGTCCGGCCAGTCCGGCGAGCGCATCGTCGAGCGCCACGTGCGCGCGAGCTCGTGCAGCCCGACCAGCGTCCGGCCGTCGCGCAGCGACTCCCGGAGCGTCGTCGGGGGCCGCACGGCGCCCTCCAGGAAGGCGACGCCGCTCGAGCCGATCGTCGTGTGCGGGCTCCCGTCCGGGATCAGCGCGACGTCACCGCGGATCGTCCGGGCCGGGTCGTCCGGCGCGCGATCGCCGTCGTGCTCGCGGAGCGCCTCGATCCCGCCGGTCCCGCCGGTCTCCTCGTCACAGCAGGCGAGCAGGCGGACGTTGCGCGGGAGGCGTTCCGCGTCGGCGAGACGACGCATCGCGAGCAACGTCGCGGTGATGCCGCTCCCGAGGTCGTCGTTCGACCCCCGGCCGTACAGTCGGCCGTCCGGGCGGAGCGTCAGCGTGTGGGGAGGAGTACGCCAGCGGCTCCGCTGCTCGGCCGGCACCGGCACGACGTCGTAGTGAGCGAGGACGAGGACCGTCTCCCGCGCCCCCCGGTCGAGGTCGACGACGACGTTCGGGCGCGGGAGGCCGTGGAGCTCCTCGCGGGAGCCCTCGGTCAGCGGGTCGAAGAGCCGGGTCGCGAGCCCGAACGCGCGGGCCCAGCGGACGATCGCGTCGGCGGCGCGCAGGTAGTTCGGCTTCTCGAAGCGGGAGCTCGCGAGGTCCTCGAGGTTCGTCGGCGCGATCGCGACGAGCTCCTGGAGGATCTGCAGCGCCGCCGGGTCGCCGAGCCGTTCGACGACCGTGCCCCGGCTCGCCTCCGGCACCCCGTCCGGCACGGCGCTCACCTCAGGACGAGCGCGACGACGAGCGAGCTGGAGAGGAGGAGGACGAGCGACGCCGGGAACATGTTGGTGAACATCGCGAGCGTGTCGCCGAGCGAGGTCAAAAGCCGAGCGGTGTAGCCCGGGCCGAGGACCTTCACCTTCGGGACCGCTCGGCTCCCGAAGCGGACGCGCGCCGGCACGAGGTCGGACTTCGCCTGCTCGAGCAGCGCCCGCGCGTCCCGCGCGAGGTCGCCGACCGGGTAGCGCTCGCCGACCGGGTTGATCCCGCCGTCGACCTCGTGGACGACGTGGTTGTCGGTCGTCAGCACCTCGGCGACGTCGACGACGCGCTCGAGCTCGGCGACGATCTGCGCCCGGGCCCCGACGACAAGGTTGTTGCCGTCGATCAGCACGTAGCCGGTCGTCGTGTCGCCCGTGCGCACGACCAGCGCGCGCACGCCGAGCGGGCCGATGCCGTCGTCGCCGATCGAGTAGCCGCCCCGGCACGCGACACCGACCTCGAGGGGCCCCTCCTGGGCGGCGGCGCTCGCCGACGCGATCGCCGCCCGGGCGTCCGCGACCAGGCGTTCGGCCGCCGGGCTCCCGTAGGAGACGTCCCCCTCGCCCTCGACGTAGGAGTTGTGGGCATCGATCAGCAGCGGGACCGGCGCGCCGTCGTGCCGCAGCTCCCGGACGAGGAGGTCGGCGACCGCGTAGGCGATGTCGTCCGTAGGATCGGGGGCCTGGCTGACCACGACGAGCGCCACCTCGCCGAGGAGCTGCGCGCGCGCCCGGCTCGTCGCCGACGGTCCGACCAGCGGCCCGCTCCGGCCCGGCCGGGACGCCGGGAGGCCGTCGGAGAGCTCCCGCGCGGCGGCGCCGACCCGGGCGACCTCCGCTCCGCTCGGGAGGTCGAGGTCGTGGTCGCTCGGCGTGTGCGGGACGAAGACGGTGCCGGCGGCCGGACCGAGCGCCTCGTCCAGCTTCCGGGGAAGGTCGCTCGCGCCGAGCGCCGCGAACGGTCCGGGGTGGACGGTCGGCAGGACCAACGTCGCCGGGGGCCGGCCGTCCCGCTCGAAGCGTAGGACGTCGACCCGCAGGTCCGCCTCGACCGTCGAGCGCAGGAAGAACTCCTCCAGACGGCGGGTCGCCTCCGGGTCGCGCTCGCCGACGTGGTCGAGGAGCGGGCGGATCATCGAGACCCCGGAGCTGTGGAACTCCCGGCGGATCGGCCGGTCCGCGGCGTGCAGGACGACCAGCGCGCAGACGAACGCGAAGACGAAGTCGACCGGCGCGCTGACGAGCGACGGGACCGTCGGCCGGGTCAGCGCGTAGAAGCCGGCGAGCTGCAGGAGCGGCTGCACCAGCGCGACCGGCAGCGTCCTCGCGTGGCTCGGCCGCGAGACGCCGTAGAGCGTCAGGTGGCGGAACCAGAACACCGGGGCGAGCAGGAACGGCCCGAGGAGGACGACCGGCGGGACGACCGACGGCCAGAGCGTGAGCGCCCCTCGCCAGACCGCGACCAGGGGGAGCTCGAGGAGGAGGGCGCTGAACGCGAGGAACATCGCGCGATGCGGCTCGAAGCGGCCGCCGAGCGCCCGCGCGAGCGGCGAGGTCGCGAGGCCCGCGACGAGCGACGGGAGGAAGACGGCAAGCCAGCCTGCCAGCCAGGTCGTGCCGGGGGGCGGCCAGAGGAGGACGGCGATCCCGAGGGAGGCGACGGCGATCAGCCCGACCGACGCGAGCGGCCGGGGCGCCCGGAACAGCACGCTGGCGCGGCGCCGGGGGCGACCCCGGGGCGGCCCCGCGGGCGGCGCGTCAGCGGGAGCGGGCACGCTCGACCTCCTGGACGATCGCCCGGAACCCCTCCCCGAGGCCCTCCTCCTCCGTGACGGAGCCGGTGACCAGGACGTTCGCGCCGGCCCCGAGGAGGGTGCGGGCGTCCGGGCCGGTCCGGATCCCCCCGCCGACGACGAGCGGGACCCGGATCGCCTCTCGGACGGCGCGCACCGTCGCCGCCGGCACGGGTTCGGGGGCCCCGGAGCCGGCCTCGAGATAGACGAACCGCATCCCGAGCATCTCGGCGGCCAGCGCGTAGCCAGCGGCGCCCGCCGGATCGTCCCGCGCGACGGCGTCGACCTCGCCGACCTCGCCGACGCGCATCCCGGGGGCGATCACGACGTAGCCCATCGGGATCGCCTCGAGGCCGAGCCGCCGGACCAGCGGGGCGGCGCGGGCGTGCGCCCGCACGACCAGCTCCAGGTTGCGCGAGTTGAGGAGGCTCATGAAGAGGATCGCGTCCGCCTCCCGGGCGATCGACCCGGCGCCCTCCGGGAAGATGATCGTCGGGACGGTCACCCGGCGCCGGATCGCGGACGCTGCCGCGCCCACCAGCTCGGGGGTGATGCCGGTCGATCCTCCGAGCAGGATCGCGTGGCTCCCGGCGGCGACCGCCCCCGCGGCGAGGTCGGCGGCGCGTGCCCCCGGGGACTTCTCCGGGTCGATCAGCGTGAAGTGGATCGGCCCGCGCTCCAGGAGCTCGTCGAGGCGGCGCTCGACCGGCCCGCGTCCGACGGCCTCGCTCACCGGAACGCCACCGCCAGGAACGCCCCGAGAGCGAGCGCCATCGCCCCCTTGCTGACGGTCTGCTCGAACGTCAGGCGACGCGGTAGCCACAGCACGGAGGCGACGAAGACGGCGTCCGCGAGCGCGACGACCGCGGCGTAGGCGACCCCGGCCCCGCTCGCCAGCGGGAGGTACCACAGGAACGGGACGACGCTCAGCGCGATCGCTCCGCCGACCGCGACGCGCGCGAGCGCCGTCGCCGCCCCCATCCCCCGGACGCGGGGCACCGTGCGGCGCTCCGTGTCGCCGGCGACGTCCTCCATGTCCTTGATCACCTCGCGGCTCAGCGTCGCGAGGAACGCCATCGCGGCGAGCGGCACGACGACGAGCGGCTCGCCGGCGGCCGCTCCGCCGTAGAGGAAGACGAGGGCGGTCAGGAGGCCGACCGTCAGGTTGCCGACCAACCCGCTCGCCTTCCCACGGAACTCGTAGGAGAGCAGCGCGGCGATCGCGACCGCCAGGAGGAGCCCGACCAGGGGCCGAGCGAGCGCGACCGGCACCGCGAGGAGGACCCCCGCGGCGAACAGCGCGACGGTCAGGCGTCGCGCTCCGGTCGGGGATACCTCCCCCGTGACGAGCGGGCGCCCGGGGTGGTTCCGGCGGTCCCCTTCCAGGTCCCCGAGGTCGTTGAGCGTGTTGCCGGCCGCCGTCACCGCCGCCGTCGAGGCGGCGGCCAGGAGGACCCAGAGCCAGAGCTCCGAGGAGAGGAGAACGCCGGCCGCACGCGCCGCGAGTCCCCCGACGACGGTGCCGACGAACGAGACGACGACGTTCGTCAGCCGGACGAGGCGCAGCGCCGCCCGCACGGGCCACGATGCCCGCCTGCGCACGATAACGGTTGTGCCGCAGGCGGACCCCGAGCAGGGGCAGAGGGCGGTACGGGCCGGCCCGGGAGCGAGCGTCTCCGGTCCCCGCCGGCCGTTATATCCCGCCCCGGCTCGGGGCCGCCATGGTCGCCCCCCGGGTCCCCCGGCCCCGAACGCGGGCGTTCACGCTCCCGAACGGCCTACGCGTCCTGCTCGCGCCGCAGACGCACAGCCCGACGGCGAGCGTCTGGGTATGGTACCGGGTCGGTTCGGTCAACGAGCACCCGGGGATCACCGGAGCGTCCCACTGGGTCGAGCACATGCTCTTCGAGGGGACGGCGAAGTACCCGAAGGGGGCGATCGACCGCGCGATCGTCAGCGTCGGCGGCCAGCTCAACGCCTTCACCGACACCGACTTCACGGCGTACTTCTCGACCGTCCCGCGCGAGCA
>JASHSA010000111.1 GCA_030037035.1 Thermoplasmata archaeon | reverse complement strand
TCGTCAAGTCCACCAAGGTGGCGGTGAAGTTCACCCGGTCGAACTGAGCTTCCCCCGCCCGAGCGCGGCGGAGGCTGGGGCCGGCGCGAGGCCGGTCGCCTGGACGGCCTGGGGGAACTCCGCCGTCCGGTCGTCAGGGCCGCCTCTCGGCGGCCGGAGGGGGCCGACCTCTCGGCCGGGATCCCCGTCGCCGACGTCGCCTTGCCGCGGCCGGCCCGGGCCCTCTCCCCGGGCGGTTCCCGACGGAGCTCCCGTCCTCCGGTCCGCCGAGGGTTCGGCGACTACCACCGGCGGACGATCGCCCAGAGTTGGCCCGGTAGCGCGGCCGCGAGCGCCAGCACTCCCGGCCGCCCGGCTCCTGAGCCCGTACCGGCCGGAGCGGCCGGCGGGTCGGAGAACGTTACGGAGACCTTCGCCTTCGTTGGGGCGGTGATCGCGAGCGAGCCGGTCTGCTCGAGCGTCGTGTAGCGCCGGTTCGAGGTCGTGACCGCGTAGGCGTAGGTTCCGTTCGGCAGGCTCAGCTTGATCGAGCTGCCGGTCCCGTTGATCGTCGGTCCTCCCCGGACCGAGACCGACCAACGGGTATGTCCGGCGAGCCCCGTCTCGGTGAACGTCACCTTCGAGAGGACCTCACGGAACTTCAGCTTCACGAGCTTGGTCGACTTCGACACCCCGACCCCCCCGTGCGCGTGCACCGCGCGGAACTCGCGGTCCGACGTCCTCACCGCCCAGAGGTATCGGTCGGCGACGACCGGGACCGTCAGCGAGCTGCGCGTGCTCGAGAACTTCTCGGTCGGGGGGCCCCCGCTCAGCTTCGAGGAGAGCGTCAGGTTCCAGGCGGTCCCCGCCGGAAGCCCGACCTCCCGGAACGTCAGCTTGGCGAGGTGGCCGAACTTCACCGTGACGGTCGTCGGGCCCCGGACGGTGATCGGCGAGGTCGCGGAGGCCGGGGTCGTGAGCGCTCCCGCGTAGCCGGCCGGCGCCGTGATCGCGTAGTCGACGACCCCCTCCGGTTCCGTGAACACGACCTCCTTCGCCGAGGTCGTCTGGGTCTGTCCGTCGAAGCCGGCCGTGACCGACCAGGAGGTGTGCGAAGGGAGCCCGACCTCCTGGAACGTCACGCTCGCCGACGGCTCGACCGTGATCGTCACGGTCGACTGCGAGAGGTCGAGGAGCGGAATGTCGAGCGGCAGGCCGGTCGTCACGGTGAGCGTGCAGACGGTCCCTACGGTCGCCGGCGCCGTGAAGGCGTACGTCGCTCCGGGCGTCGTGCCCGCGGCGCAGCTGGACGTCCAGTTGAAGTAGACCTGCGTGACCGGCGCGTACGCCTCGAGCGTCGTCGCTTCCCCCGGCGTGACCGTCCTCGCGTTGCCGCACGCCGAACCGCCCTCCGCGCAGACCGCGACGGAGGCGCCGAGGGGCTCGGAAAGGATGTTCCAGTCGAACCCGGGGAACTCAAAGACGCCGAGGACGTTGCCGCTGACCTCGACGCCCAGGATGCCGCACGCGGCGACCCACGGCTCGGCGATCGACCAGCCGAACGAGCCGCTCGCGCAGCTGCCCGGGCTGCCGCCCTCTGTCGAGATCCCGGCCGCGACGTCGAGGCCGGCGTACGGCCAGAGGCTCACCCCGACGATCCCGGCGGCGTCGATGTCGATCTCGGGCCCAAGACGGACCTCAAGGCTCCCCTGCAGCGACGCGCCGCCCGAGAACGACGCGCAGCCGCTCGCCAGCGACTCGTCGGCGGTGAGGCAATGCTCCGAAAGAGGCGCGCTCGTCCACTTGCCCGTGCCGAACGAGTAGTTCTGGGACGCCTCCGCGTCGATCCCCTGTTGCATCGACAGGTGCGCGCTGGCGGTGAGGTCGACGGAGATCCCGAGGTCGATCGACGCTTCCAGGCAGACCGGGATCGGCCCGAGCGGGTAGCAGCCGAGCGGGAAGTCGCCGAACTGGTACGGGTCGTCGAGGTTCGAGAAGTTCGTCTCGTGGGAGGCGTTCACGGACGCGTTCACCGCCTCGACGAGACTTTCGCTGATGTTCAGCCAGAGCGGCTCGGGAATGAATCCGAGGACTGTGGTCGTGCCCAGACAGACGCTGAGCGTCGGAGTGAGGCTGACCCCGCCGGAGAAGTTCAGGTCGAGCTCCGCGGCGTCCGGGCCGAACGACTTGTTGAACGTGCCGGAGTCGACGAGAGGCACCGAGAGCACGCCGCAGTACTCCCCCGCAGGGAGGGCGAAGGTGATGGAGGTAACGACGGGGGCCCCGCTGACGACGACCGTCCCGCTCCGGGGCTTCGCGTTGTAGCCGACCGGCGGGGTCACCGAATACGGATAGCTGGCGTTCGTGGCGTTGGCGTAGATCGTGCTCCCGCTGCTGGAGAGCGTGCTCCCGTGGAACGTCACCGACCACTTCTCCCCCGACGAGAGACCGCTCTCCGTGAACTCCACGGGGAACGAGCCGTGCGGCAGCTCCTGCAGCTTCTTCTCGAGGCCGCCGATCAGCG
>JASHSA010000110.1 GCA_030037035.1 Thermoplasmata archaeon | reverse complement strand
GGGGCGAGGGGTCCCCTACCCGTCAGGCTTCGAGGCCCGGGGAGGACCCCGCCCCGGACCCGGCTCCGGGGGGAGCTCCACGGCGTTCGCCCACGCGAGCCCTACCGACTCCCCCGGCACGAGCGGCGAGTCCGAGCGGAGCTCGATGCGCTCGCCGCCGGGGCCGTCCAGCACCGACAGGAACCGCCGCCCGACCGTACCGCTCGCACGGACCCGGTACCCGGCCTCCCCTCGCCCCGGAGGGGACGCACGGAGCTCCTCCGGCAGCACGGCGAGCTTCCCGGACGGGCCGTCCAGGAGGTTGTAGCCGAGGAACCGCGCGGCGCGGACCGACCGGGGCCGTCCGAAGACGTCGGCCGGTCGTCCGACGGCCTCGACGGCGCCCTCGAAGAGGAGCGCGACGCGATCTCCCAGGAACAGTCCCTCCTCGCGGTCGTGGGTGACGTGGATCGCGGCGGTGCCGAACGAGCGCAACGCCGCTCGGAACTCCGCGTGAAGCTCCGCCCGGACCTGGACGTCGACCGACGCGAACGGCTCGTCCAGCAGGACGAGGCGGGGGCGGGCCGCCAGGCTCCGGGCGAGGGCGACCCGCTGCCGCTCGCCCCCGGAGAGCTGTTCCGGACGCCGGTCGAGGAGCGACTCGAGCGCGAGGAGGGAGGCGAGCTCCGCGACACGCTCGCGGACTTCGCCGTCCGAAAGCCGCTGGAGCAGCGGGGCGTAGGCGACGTTCTCGAAGACCGTCCGTCGCGGGAAGAGCGTCGGTTCCTGGAACAGGAGGCCGATCGAACGACGGTGGGGCGCGACCCCGGCGAGGTCCCGTCCGTCCAGCCGCACGGCGCCGGCGCTCGGCCGATGGAAGCCGGCGAGGACCCGCAGGAGCGTCGTCTTCCCGCTGCCGTTCGGACCGAGCACCGACAGGAACTCGCCGTCCTCCACGCGCAGGTCGACCGAGCGAAGGACCTCCTGGCCGCCGAACGTCGCCGACAGCCCGCGAAGCTCGAGCAGCGGCTCAGTCACGCTCGTCGCCCCCCGTCGCGACGATCGCGGCGAAGACCGCGAGGCTGAGCAGGAGCAGCAGCGCGGCGGCCGCGGCGGCGGCGCCGTTGAGCCGGTCGTTCGTGAGGTCGAAGACGGCGATCGGCACCGTGACGAGCCGCGACGTCGAGCTGACGAGGAAGTAGGTCGCCGTGAACTCGCCGAGACCGAGGGCGAACCCGAACAGCAGGGCCGTCTGCAGACCGCGGCGCAGTCGAGGGAGGTCCGCGTCCACGAACGCCCCCCACGGGGTCGAGCCGAGCGTTTCGGCGGCCTCCGCCCCCTCCGCACCGAGGCCGGCGAGCGGGAGCTCGAGGCTCTGGAACGCGAACGGCGCCGCCAGCAGCGCCTGGCTGACGACGATCAGGACCCAGACGTCGGTCCCCCCGTCGACGAGGGGCCGGAAGAACGTCGTGAGCGCGACCGCGAGCACGACCGGCGACAGCAGGACCGGCACGAACAGCACGAGGGCCACGACGATCGCGAGCCGGGGCCGTCGGGCGACGGCGAACGCGCCGGCGACGGAGAGGACGATCCCCACCGACGCCGCGAGGGCGGCGAAGAACAGCGTGTTGACGACGGCACTCGAGACCGGGACCCCGAGGTGCGCCGTGGTCGACGCCGCGAAGAGCAGCTGCCACGGGTGGCCCCACCGGCCCCCGCCCGGGGGCACGAGCGAACGGAGCAGGACGGACGTCACCAGCGCGAGCTCCCCCCCGACGACCAGCGCGAACGTCGCCGCGAGCGCCCACGCCGACGGGGAGCGCCGCGGGAGCTCGCGGGGACGGTACCTTCGCCCCGGCGCGGCGCGAAGGCGTCGCACGAGGAGGACGTAGACGAGCGCCGGGCCGAGGAACGCGACGACGAGAAGGAACGCGAGGACCCCCGCGGAGTACGTCGCGCCGTGGAGCTCGGCGAGGTCGTAGACCCGTACCTCGACCGTGTCGCAGGAGGTCCCGCAGAGGAGGATCGGCGGAGCGAACGACAGCGCGGAGAGGACGAACGTGAGGAGCGCCCCGCAGGCGGCGCCGACGGAACTCGGCGCGGCCCAGGTCTCGAGGTACGCCCGAGCGGGTCCTCCGCCCAGGGTCGCGACCGTCTCCTCGAGCTCCGCCGAGGAGGCCTCGCAGCCGCTCGCCGTCAGTACGACGACGATCGGCACGTTGTAGAACAGGTTCACCACGATGACCCCCGGCAGGCCGGCCGCATACCATCGCAGCGCGGGGAGCGGCCCGCCCAGGAGCCCGCTCGGTCCGAGCAGGTCGAGCACCCCGAGGACCATCACCAGCGACGGGAGGAGGAACGGCAGGAGGAGCGCCGAGCGGACCGTCGAGCGCCCCGGCCAACGGTAGCGTCCGAGGAAGACCCCCGCCGGGTAGCCGAGCGCGAGCGCGAGGCCCGCGCTCCAGAGGCCCTGCTCGAGCGAGTTCTCGAACGCCCGCCGGGCGAGCGCCGGCGCGAGCGCCGCGCCGAAGGCGCCGGCGCCTCCTTCGGAGGCGATCCCTCGGGCGAACAGCGCCGCGGAAGGTACGAGGGCGAACGCCGCCACGACCGCGACGACGGCGGCGAGCAGCGCGAGGTCGGTGCGGGCGCCCCTCATCCGTGCCCGGCGGTGATCGACGCCCACGTCTCCAGCCAGCCCGGCAGCTCCCGGCCGACGGTCGCCGGCGTCGTCCCCGCGTTCAGCGGGACGATCGACGCCGGGTCGATCGCGTAGGAGAACACCGGCGGGAGCGGCACGGTCGAATTCGCCGGATACTCCCACTCGTTGGTCGGGATCTCGTCCTGCACCGTCCCGGAGAGCATCCAGTTCTCGAACTCCTCTGCGAGCGCGAGGTGGCGAGTCCCGTTGACGATCCCGACGCCGTAGACCGTCTCCCAACCGTAGGCGGTGCCGTTCTGCCAGCTGACGGTCGAGTTGAACGCGCCGGCCTGGCCGTTCGCCGCCGCGTACGCCGGGTCGGTCGAGTAGCTGACGACCATCTGGTCGACGCCGGCCTGGAACTCGCTGAACGCGTCCCCCCACGAGTCGGAGAGCGGCGGGGCCCCGCTCGGCATCTCGGTCCAGAACGTCGTCCAGTTGCGGTGCAGGACCTGCTCGTAGTACTCGATCTGCCAGACGAGGAACTCCTCGCCGGTGATGTCCTCCTCCGGGTCCTCGACCAGGAGGTTGCGGGCCCAGCTCGCGTTGGAGGCGATCGCCGGGAACGTCGGCTCCTGGAGCCCCGGGTTCGCCCGCTCGAAGGAGGCGTTGACGTCGAGCGCCAGGTAGCCGTACTCGTACGGCACGACGGCGTGGTTGGGGGAGATCGCGTCGACCAGCGAGGTCGGGATCTCGGCGAGCCCCGGGGGAGCGTACGGGACGAGCAGATGGGCGGCCTCGGCCTCCGGCGCGGTGATCTCGTCCAGGCCGACGACGACGTCCGCGACCGGCGCCCCGGACTGGTTGACGAGCGACGAGTAGAGGGTCCCCGCGGGGCACTCGACGACGACGCGGACCCCGTGCGCGGCGGCGAAGGCGCCGAAGACGCTCGAGAACGCGGGCGTCCCGCCGCAGTTGCCGCCGAAGAGGCTCGGGTACGTCAGCACGACCAGCGTCGTGCCCCCGAACTCGCTCTGGACGAAGTCGAACGTCCCGATCCCGGCGAGGAGGAGGCCGGAGGCGAGCGCGACGGCGACCACGACGCGACCGGCGCCCCCGGGCCTCGCCAGCCATCGGACCGGCGGTAGGCGATCGGTGCCTGAGCTCATCCCTCCGCAGGTCCGGCGGAGCGACGTCCTACGTTGTCCATCGCGTTCCCTTCGCGGGCATTATCCCGTGCAGGTTCGTGGGGTCGACGAGGCGCACCTCGTCCTCTCAGCCGGTACCACAGCTCCCCCTGCGTCCCGGCCACGGCGCACGCGGATTTACGGTTGCCGCGACGCTCGCCCGCGACGAGCGGGGGCGCCGACGGCTCCCGCGGCGCCCCCGGAGACCGTCGCCGCGTCAGACCGTCGCGCGGCCGGCAGACCATTATAGTCGCGGGGGCCCTTGCTCGGGCAGGAGCATGCCCGAGCCGATCGAGAAGCTCCGTTTCGGCACGGAGCTCGTCAAGCGCGGCTTCGCCAAGATGCAGCAGGGCGGCGTCATCATGGACGTCACCACGGCCGACCAGGCGTCGGTCGCCGAAGAGGCCGGGGCGGTCGCGGTGATGGCGCTCGAGCGCGTCCCGGCCGACATCCGCGCCGCCGGAGGGGTCGCCCGCATGGCGGACCCGGTGCGCGTCCGCGAGATCCGCGACCGGGTCTCCATTCCGGTGATGGCGAAGTGCCGCATCGGGCACACCGCCGAGGCGCGCATCCTCGAGGCGCTCGGCGTCGACATGGTCGACGAGTCGGAGGTGCTGACGCCGGCCGACCCGTTCCAGCACGTCGACAAGAAGACGTTCCGCGTCCCGTTCGTCTGCGGCGCCCGCAACCTCGGCGAGGCGCTGCGCCGGATCGAGGAGGGGGCGGCGATGGTCCGCACGAAGGGCGAGGCCGGTACCGGCAACGTCGTCGAGGCGGTCCGCCACATCCGCCAGATCGCCGGCGAGGTCGAGGAGGTCAAGCGCCTGCCGAAAAAGGACCTCGGCGTCTGGGCGAAGCGCGAGCGCGTCAGCGAGGAGGTCCTGCTGGAGGTCCGCAGCCTCGGCCGTCTTCCCGTCGTCAACTTCGCCGCCGGCGGGATCGCGACGCCGGCCGACGCGGCGCTCTGCCGTCAGCTCGGGGTCGACGGGATCTTCGTCGGGAGCGGGATCTTCAAGGCGGAGAACCCCCGCCGGGTCGCCCGGGCGATCGTCGAGGCGTCGCTGCACTTCGACGAGCCGGACGTGCTCGCGCGCGTCTCGAGCGGTCTCGGCGAGCTGATGCGCGGGCTGGAGATCTCGACGATCCCGCCCGAGGGGCTCCTGCAAGGCCGCGAGTCCGGGACCGTCGACGAGAGCCCTCCGCGGCGCCCGCCGGCGGCGGCGTAGGCCGCGGGACCCTGCGGCCCGCTTTCATTAGCCGCCGGAGCCTGCGCTAGGCGGCCGTGCGGATCGTCCAGGTCGCACCGTTCTTCTACCCCCATGCGGGCGGCGTGGAGTCCCACGTGCGCAGCCTCGCCGGCGAGTTCGCGCGCTCGGGCCACGACGTCACCGTCGTCACCTCGCGGTTCCGTCGGGGACTTCCCCGGGCGGAGCGCTACCGCGGCTACACGGTCGTCCGGGCGGACTCGCTCGGCGTCCTGTTCAACACGCCCCTCGACTACGGCGTCGGCCACGCGCTGCGAGGGGTCGACGCCGACGTCGTCCACCTCCACTATCCGCCCCCCCTGACGTCGTTCTTCGCGACCCGCGCCCTCGACGGCGGGCGCCCGCCCACGTGCCTGACGTACCACTGCGACCTGTACCTCGCCGGCCGGGCCGGTCGGCTCCTCTCCTCCCTCTACGAGCGGACGTTCCTCCCTCCGACCCTCGCGCGCGTCGACCGGATCGTCGTGCACACGCAGAGCTACGGCACGACGTCGGCGAGCCTGCGGGGGCGCGAGCTCGACATCGTGCCGTCGGTCGTCGACCTCGAGCGGTTCCGTCCCGGCGCCGAGGCGCCCGGCCTGCGGACCCGCCTCGGCCTGGACGGCAAGCGCGTGGTCGCCTTCACCGGCCGCCTCGTCCCGCACAAGGGGGTCGACGTCCTCCTCCAGGCGCTTCGCCTCCTGCCGACCGACGTCGACCTCCTCGTCGTCGGCCGCGGCCCCCGGCTGGTCGACCTCGCGCTCCTCGCGCGACGGATCGGGGTCGCCGAGCGGGTCCACTTCTGCCGGCGCGTCTCCGACGACGACCTCCCGTCGTACCTCGGCCTCGCGGACGTCTTCGCGTTCCCGTCGCACAACCGTCTCGAGGGGTTCGGGCTCGCCGTCGCGGAGGCGATGGCGTGCGGCCTCCCGGTCGTCATCTCCGACATGCCGGGGGTCCGCGAGGTGATCGACGACGGCGTTCAGGGGCTTCTCGTCGAGCCGCTGATCGCCGAGGACCTCGCGGCGAAGCTGAGGACGCTCCTGGACGACCCCGCTCGCGCCCGGGCGTTGGGCGCGGCCGGGCGCCGACGCGCCGAGGAGCGCTACGGGCTCCGTCGCGTCGCCGCGGAGCTCATCCGGCTGTACGAAGGCCTGCTCGCAGCTGGTTGATCTGCACGTTCGTGCGCTCGGCCTCCTTCGCGGCGGCGCGACGCCAGTCCTTCTCCGACGACGCGTAGAGGATGCTGCGCGACGCGTTGACGAGCAGCCCCCGTCCGTGGGCGTCGGCCCCCTCCCGCACCGTCGTCGCGAGCGAGCCGCCCTGCGCGCCGATCCCCGGCACGAGGATCGGCACGCCGTTGCCGAGGGTCGCGCGTGCGGTGCGCAGGGCGTCGGAGAACGTCGCCCCGAGGACGACCCCGACGTTCCCGTGCGCGTGGGCGAGCCGTCGGACCTCCCCGACGACCGCGAGCCACAGCGGCCCCCGGGGCGTCGGGATCTCCTGGAAGTCGCCGGAGCCCGGATTGGAGGAGTGGGCGACGACGAACACCCCTCGCGCCGGGTCGTCCAGGAACGGCTCGAGCGTCTCCCAGCCGTTCCACGGGGTGATCGTGACGGCGTCGAACCCGAACTGGCGGAACGCGCCGTCGCGCAGCATCCGCATCGTGTTCGGGATGTCGTTCGCCTTCAGGTCGAGGATCCGGATCCGGCTCGGCCCGATCCGCTTCGTCCAGCGGGCGAGCGCCCGGAAGCCGTCCGGGCCGTACTGCAGGTAGGAGCCGAGCTGCATCTTGAACGCCGCCGCGTGAGGATAGGTCGCCGGGACGACCCCGGCGAGGAACCGCTCGAGCTGCAGCGCCGGACGGAGACGGCGCAGCGGCTTCGGCATCTGGGCCGGATCGGGGTCGAGCCCCACGCACAACAGCGACCGCCGCACGCGGAGGACCTGGTCGAGCCGCTGGGAGAACTTCGCGCTCACGTCGGTCCGCGGACGGTCTCCGAGAGAAAAGCGTTCTGTTACGGTCCCGGCGCGAGAGCGAGGCCGATTCCGCAAACTCCCCCACGGTTCCGTCCAGCGCGGGCGGGGTCGGGCCGGCGGCGGGGCGCGCCTCCGCGGCAGCGTTCACGGCCCGTGGCCGCGGTGACGGCTTTAACGACCGGCTCTCTCGAGCCCCCGCGCCGATGCCGACCGAGCCCCCGAGCGAGGAACCGCCCGAGGTCCCGCTGCGGGAGGTCGGCGCGCGCTCCCCGCTGGTGCACGTCGTCGGCCGCGTCGTCAGCGTCCGGCGCCGGGACGTCGTCCGACGCTCGGACGGCACGAAGCGCCCGCTCCTGGCGGGGCTCTTGAGCGACGGCACGGCGAGCGTCCGGTTCACCTGGTGGGACCCGCCCCGGGAGGACGTCGATCGGGGAACGATCCTCCGCGCCGTCGGCGCGGAGGTCCGGGAGTTCCGGGGTCGCCCGGAGCTGGTCTTCTCCTGGAAGACGCGGGTCGGGCCCGCCGGGCCGGCGGAGCTGCCTCGGCTGGACGGCGACCGTCTCCCGCTGCGCACGGTGCGGGAGCTCGAGGACGGCCAGGAGGGGTTCCGGCTCGAGGTGCGGGTCCTGACCGTGGCGCCGAAGCCGGTGAGCGTCGGGGAGGAGCGCCGGGTCGTCTTCGAGGGCCTCTTCGCCGACGCGACCGGGGCGGTCGCGTTCTCCTCGTGGAGCGACTTCGGTCTGGTCGCCGGCGAGGCGGTCCTCCTCACCGGCGGCTACGTCCGTACGTTCCGCGGGCGCCGTCAGGTCGTCCTGGACGAACGGGCGGTCGTCGTGAGGGTCGAGGCGGCCGGGCTCCCCGAGCCGGCCGAATGGCTGCGCCGCCCTCCCCGGCCCATCGCCGACGTGGAGGAGGACGGCGGGGGGGAGGCGGTCGCGATCGAGGGGCTCGTGGTCGGGCTCCTTCCTCCGAGCGGTCTCGTCTACCGGTGCCCGCAATGTCGTCGCGTCCTGGCCGGAGGGCTCTGCCGGCTCCACGGCCCCGTGAGCGGGGTCGCCGACCTGCGCGCGCGGCTGGTCCTGGACGACGGCACCGGCGCGGCGACGGTCGCCGCCGGCCGCGACGCGACCGAGAGGCTCTGGGGGCAGTCGCTCGCCGACGTCCGGGCGCGGCTGCGCGAGGTCGAGGACCCGGCGGTCCTCGAGGAGCAGCTCGCCGCCGCGGTCGTCGGACGGCGGCTCGTGGTCCGAGGCTCGGCGAGCTGCGACGATTTCGGCCTGACGCTCGAGCCGGGGACGATCGACGCGGCGGACGTTGACCTCGCGACGGCGGCCGAGGAGCTCGCGGCCCGGCTCGACGGAGGGGCCTGATGGGGCGACGGGAGCCGGCCTGGCGCGTCACGACCGCCGAGCTCGCCCTGGCGGTCGAGCAGGAGCGGGGCCAGGGGGACCGGGCCACGTCGTACCTGCTGAGCCCGTTCGGCGCCCGCATGAACCGCGCGGTCGTCGCCGGGACCCTCGCCGCGGCGGAGGCGGTCGGCCGGGAGCAGCCGTCGTCGTTCTGGCGCGCGCGCCTCACCGACCCGCTGGGGACCGTCAGCGTCACCGCCGGCGCGTTCCAGCCGTCGGCGATGGCCCAGCTGCGCACGGCCCCGGCGGAGCGGCCCGCGATCGTCGTGGGCAAGCTCCACCTCTTCCGGGGACGCGACGGCGTCGCGGAGGTTTCGCTGCGCGTCGAGGCGCTCCGCTCGGTCCCCGAGGCCGAGGAGCGCGCGACCGTCGCGGAGACACTGCGCCAGACGCTCGACCGCCTCGACCTCCTCGAGCGGCTCGAGCACGAGCCGTCCGCGACCGACGCGACGCTGCGCGGCCTCGGCTTCCCGAGCCCCTGGATACGGGGGGCGCGCGAGGCGCTCCGACGCTACCCGGAGACCGACCGCGCCGGCTTCCGCGCCTCGCTGCGGCCGCTCCTCGGGCACGTCGCGGGACTCGCCCGGATCGCGACGAGCGCCGTGGCCGACCCCCGGGTGAGCATCCACGTCGACCGTCCGCGGGCGCCGGCGGCCGAGCTCACGGAGGTCGATCGGCAGGAGACCGCCACCTTCCTGGACGCGGTCGACCAAGCCGCGACCGGCTCGGAGGACGGCTACGCGGACGTGCGGGAGGTCCTCCGTCGGCTCGAGGCCCGCGGCGTCGCCGGCGGCCGCGCCGAGGAGCTCCTCGGCCGCCTGGAGGAGGGGGGCCTCCTCGAGGAGCCGATCGTCGGCAAGCTCCGCCGGGCATAGGGCGGGCGCCGCCCCCCGGGCGGGAGCGGACTATATATCGCCCCCCGGCTCCGGACGCGGGGGAATGAGGAACACCTGTCTCTCCGAACCGATGACGAGACCAGCGACGAGCTGACCCCCCCGCATCCGATCGGAGCGTGAACGTGCCCGCAAAGCCGCCGTCCTGGAGGGTCCTCGCCATCGCGGTCGTCGTCGTGATCGTCGCCGCCGGCGTCGGCGCCGGTTTCCTCTACCTCGTCAACCACCCGAAGCGGCCGGCGTCGCCCACGCTCGTGAGGGTCGGGGACAACGTGACGGTGAACTACATCGGCATCTTCGGGAGCGGCCCCGAGACCGGCAAGGTCTTCGACACGTCGATCCAGGCGGTCGCCGAGGACAACGCGACGTACCCGAAGTCGCTCGAGTACACTCCGCGTAACACCTCCGGCTACACGCCGCTGCCGGTCCACGTCGGCCCGTCGACCCCGAAAGGCGGCTACTCGCTCGACGGCATGACGTTCGGTTCGGTCGTCACGGGCTTCTGGAAGGGACTGATCGGGCTCGCGGTCAACCAGACCCACTCGATCACCGTCTCGCCGGCCGAGGGGTACGGCTCGCTCAACACGAGCTGCCTGCGGACCGCGCCGATGTCGCAGACGCTTCCGGTCGACGTGGGCTACACCGCGAGCGCCTTCTCGAAGGCGTACAGCGGGGTCTCGGCGACCGAGGGGACGACGTTCAAGGACCCGACGTACGGCTGGACCGACCTCGTCCTGAGCTCGAACTCGACGAACGTCGTCGTCGCCCGCGAGCCGAGCGTCGGGGAGACGGTCAAGCCGTACGGCTGGTCGATCCTCGTCGCCGACGTGACGTCGTCGACGATCACGCTCACGAGCCAGCTGACGCCCGCGAGCGTCGGCCAGGTGCTCGGCAACATGGCGAACGTGACCGTCTGCTCCGCCACGAAGTTCCTCGTATGGTCGGTCGACCTCTCGGCCGGGACGTTCGTCGAGAACTACAACACCGAGGTCACCGGCGAGACGCTGATCTTCACGGTGACGGTCACCGCGATCAACCCGTAGGGTCGACCGACGGCTACAGCGTCACCTTGCCCCGCTTGAGGAGCTCCTCGAGGTGGGCCTCGGCGATCGAGGCGATCGCCTCGTCCGGGGCGCGGCGCCGCGGGGCGTACTGACGCAACGTGCGGACCGCTTCGGCGCGCCGCGCGCGCGAGCGGGCGAGCAGCTCGCGCCCGGCGCGGTCGACCTCGTCGAGCTCCCGCGAGCAGGCGTCGACCGCCTGCATGATCTCCGCGCGGGCCTTCCCCTTCGCCCGCAGCTCGGCGACGAGGCCCCCCGCCGCTTCGAGGCGTCCGCGCATCGCGGCCATCGCGGCGTCGCGGTCGGCTCGCGCTTGGGTCATTTCCTCGCCGATCCGCTCGACCTCCGCTCGGGCGGCGGTGATCGCGAGGTCGGCCTCCTTGCGCAGGCTCTGGTGCGCGGCGACGATCGCGACCCGCGTCTCGGCGGTCTTGAGGTCGGCGGAGCGGCGGCGCAGGCGCGCGATCAGCGCGTTCTCCTCCTCGATCGTCAGCGCGCGGGTCTGCTGGCGCAGCTCGAGCTCCGCGATCTCCCGGCGGATCAGCTCCGGCCGCTCCCGCTCGCTCCGGTCGAACGTCAGGAGGAGCTCGCGGCGCCGAACGACCGCCTCCTCGACCTTGCGGCGGGCGGCGTCGCGGGCGGCCCGCAGTTCGGCGAGGCGTCGGCCGAGCTGGCCGTGGGCCTGGTGGAGCTGCTCGACCTCCGCCTGGGGCTCCTGGCGGCGCTCGTAGAGCGCCTTCTGCTCGCCCGAGAGCTTGCGCAGCTCCCCGATCAGGCCCCGGCGACGCTCGAGCAGCGACTCGAACCGCGTCTCGAGCGCGCGCAGGCGGTCGCGGTCGTCGCGCTCCTCGCGGTCGGCGTCCTCCGACAGGAGCACCCGCGGGGCCACGTCGGTCCGAGGCTCCCCGAATCTCAAAAGACCTTCGAAAGCGCTCCGGGGCCCGACCGGGACGGCCGCCGACCCTCCCGACGACCCCGTCGGCCCCCGTGGGGGCGGGGACCGGTCGGGACGGCGAACCGCTGGGCGACGAACAGCGCCGCCGGTACGGCGGCGTCGATGTTGACGACCGCGATCGGGGCGCACGACTGGAGCATCGCGTTCAACGCGGCCCCGCCACGGCCCCCGCGGCCGTAGCCGACCGACGTCGGCACGCCGACCACGGGGGCGCGGACGAGGCCGGCGACGACCGTCGGCAGGGCCCCTTCGCGCCCGGCGAAGACGAGGTACGCTTCCGGGGCGGCCCGCTCGGTCTCCTCGAGCGCCCGGAGCAGGCGGTGTAGGCCCGCGACGCCGACATCGTAGGCGTGGACGACCCTCACCCCGAGCTCCTCGAGCAGCGCCCGGCTCTCCTCGGCGACGGGGACGTCGCTCGTCCCCGCCGCGAGCAGCCCGACCGTGCCGGCGCGGTAGCGCGCCCCGACGGGGCCGGGCAGGCGGAGGAGACGTCCCCCCGCGAGCTCGCGCACGGGCGCCCGGTCGGTCCCCAGGGAGGCGAGGGCGCGCCGCTGGGCCACGGTCGGGCGCGAGACGAACGCCCCGCGCCCGTCGCGCAGGAACGCCCGCGCGATCCCGACCAGGTGGGCGACGGTCTTGCCCTCCCCCAGCACGACCTCGGGGACGCCGATGCGGCGGGCCCGCTCGCGGTCGAGCCGCGCGTAGCCGCCGACGCGCCGTTCCGGCGAGCGCGAACGCGCTGGCGGAGGCGCTCGAGCTCGGGCCACGACCGAACGCACCCAAGCCGTGATATAGCGCGTCCCGGTGGAAGAGCGTCTCCGCGCCGATGGTCGATTTCTCGCTCTCTGCCGAGGCCGAAAGCCTGCGGGACCTCGCGCGAAAGTTCGCCCGGAGCGAGATGGCGCCGCACGCTGCCGAATGCGACCGGGGCCCGCGGTTCCCCGAGGAGATCTACCGCAAGGCCCACGAGCTCGGCCTGATGAACCTCAACGTCCCGAGCGAGTACGGCGGCAGCGGCCTCGGCCTTTTCGACCAGTGCGTGATCGTCGAGGAGCTCGCCTACGCCTGCGGCGGGATGACGACCTCGATCATCGCGAACTGCCTCGCGCTCGAGCCGATCCTCCTGGGCGGGAGCGACGAGCAGAAGCGACGGGTCCTCGAGCCGTTCTGCGCGAGCTACCATCTCGCGTCGTTCTGCCTCACCGAGCCCGGAGGGGGGAGCGACGCCGGGGGGCTGAAGACGCGCGCCCGGCGCGACGGCGACCACTACGTCCTGGACGGCGAGAAGTGCTTCATCACCAACGCGCCCCACGCGTCGCTCTACACGGTCTTCGCGACCGTCGACCCGGCGGCGCGCCACCGCGGGATCACCGCGTTCGTCGTCCCGCGCTCCGCCGAGGGCGTCGTCCCCGGCAAGGACGAGGAGAAGATGGGCCACCGCGCCTCGTCGACCAGCACCGTGCGCTTCGAGCATGTCCAGGTCCCCGCGGCGGACCGCCTGCTCGCCGACGGGGAGGGGTTCGGCCTCGCGATGCGCACGCTCGACCAGACCCGGACCCCGATCGGCGCGCTCGCGACGGGGATCGCGCAGGCGGCGCTCGACCACGCGGCGCGCTACGCGCTGAAGCGCGAGACGTTCGGCAAGCCGATCGCCGAGCACCAGGCGATCCAGATCAAGCTCGCCAACATGGCGCAGGCGGTCCACGCCGCCCGCTTCCTCACCTGGCACGCCGCCTGGACGATCGACCGCGGCGGTCGGGGCACGCTCGAGTCGTCGATCGCGAAGTGCTTCGCCTCTGACGCGGCGCTGCACGTCGCCGACGAGGCGATCCAGACGTTCGGCGGCTACGGCTACATGAAGGAGTACCCGGTCGAGAAGCTCCTGAGGGACGCGAAGCTCACGCAAATCTACGAGGGCGCGAACGAGATCCAGCGGACGGTCATCGCGCGCGAGCTGCTCCGCGGCTACGCCTAGGCAAACGGGGCGCCCTTGGAGATCGTCGTCTGCGTGAAACCGGTGCCGGAGGCCGAGAGCCGCCTGCGCCCGGACGCCGCCGGGACCGGCTTCGACCCGGACGGCGTGAAGTTCGTCCTGGCCGGTTACGACGAGTCGGCCGTCGAGCAGGCGCTCCTGCTCCGCCAGGCCGTCGCCGGCTCGACCGTGAGCGTGGTGGCGCTCGGGCCGGCCGCGAGGGTCGACGAAGTGCTGCGGGCGTCGATCGCGCTCGGATGCGACCGCGCGACCGCGGTCGAGGCCGCCGACCTCCCGCTCGCCGACCCGGTCGCCACGGGGCGGGCGCTCGCCGAGGCGATCGCCGCCCTCGGCCGCCACGACCTCGTGCTGTTCGGCAAGCAGGCCGGCGACGACGAGGAGGGTCTCGTGGGAGCGGCGACCGCCGAGGCGCTCGGCGTCCCGTTCGTCGGCCACGTCATCGACCTCAGGCCCGCGGAAGGGGGCGGCCGGTTCACGTTCCGTCGCTCGGTCGAGCGGGGCGAGGAGCGCTGGGAGGCCCCGCTGCCGCTCGCCGTCGGGCTCCAGCAGGCGTGGAACGACCCCCGTACGGCGACCCTCCCGGCGATCCTGCGCTCGCGCAAGGCCACGATCGGCCGGCGTGCCGCGGCTCCCGCCCCGGCCTCGAGCGGCTCCAGCGCCCCGGTACGGTTCGCGCTCCCGCCGCCCCGTCAGGGCGCGAAGATGATCGAGTTCGCCACCCCGGAGGAGGCGGCCCGCAAGCTCGTCCGCCTCCTTCAGGAGGAGGCGAAGGTCTTCCCGTGACGACGACGATCCTCGTCGTCGGGGAGGCCGACGAAGGTCACCTCGCCTCCGCCTCCCTCGAAGCGGTCGGTCTCGCGCGCACGCTGGTCGGGGCCGAGGGAACGGTCGTCGGCTACTCGGCGGGGACCGCCGCGTCGGCCCGGGCCCAGGAGTTCGCGAAGGTCGGCGTCGCCCGCGTGCTCGTCGCGGAGGAGACGCGCCTCGGCGCGGCCGCCCCGGCCGCGTTCGCGCGAGGCGCCGCCGCCGCCGCGACGCACGTGGGCGCCTCCCTCGTGCTCCTCGGCGGCACGACGTTCGGCCGCGAGCTCGCGGGGGCGCTCGCGGTCGCCTGGGGCGCCGCCGCGGCGAACGGAGCGACCGAGCTCGAGCTCGCTCCCGCCGGGGTCCGGGTGCGACGGCCGGTCTTCGGAGGGCGGGCGACCGAGACCCGAGAGCTCTCCGGGGGTCGAGCGGTCGTCTCCGTGCGTCCCCACGCGTTCCCCCCCGCCGCGGGCCCCGCGGTGCCGCTCTCCTCCGAGCCCGCCCCGGTCTCCGAACCGCCGGGGTGGGCGTTCGGCCCGAGCAGGACGGCGGAGGCCACGGCGGGCCGCGCGAGCGGCCCGAGCCTCTCCGACGCGGCGATCGTGGTCTCCGGCGGTCGGGGCCTCCGTTCGGCGGAGGAGTTCCGCCTGGTCGAGGAGCTTGCCGCGTCGCTCGACGCGGCCGTCGGAGCGTCGCGCGCCGTGACGGACGCCGGCTGGAGGCCCGCGACCTACCAGGTCGGGCAGACCGGCCGCTCCGTCTCCCCCCAGCTCTACCTCGCCGTCGGGATCTCCGGCGCGATCCAGCACCTGGTCGGCATGACGAGCTCGCGGGTGATCGTCGCGATCAACTCCGACCCCTCGGCGCCGATCTTCCGCGTCGCGGACTACGGCATCGCCGGCGA
>JASHSA010000109.1 GCA_030037035.1 Thermoplasmata archaeon | reverse complement strand
GTCGGGTCGATTACCGGATACTCGGCGAGCCCCGCCTCGGGTTCGGTAGCGTTGGACGGACCCGAATCGGTCGACGTTGTCTTCACCTTGTCGAACAACCCGGCAGGCAACGCTGGATCTCGTTGAGTACGGAGAAGGCGGCCCGACCGACCGGACCGCCAGGTTCACGGTGACGCCGATTCCGGCGCTCCTCACTCCACCCGAGAGCAGCAGTGGGGTCAGAGCTGCCGTGGTGCCGCCTCCCACAGCCGTCTACACGATCCGGGCAGCGTGCGCTGTCTGATGGCGCGCCCCGTGCGGTGCGCTCGAACGCGCCGCGCGGGAGGTGCTGACCGCCCATCGCGTCCGCCCTTGGGACCGGGTCGATCCGCGGGGCCTCGAGGAGACTCGCGCCGTGAGACGAAGACCGCATCCGACCCTGACGCGCGCCGCGCCCGTTCGGCGTTTCCGGTGTCGAACGGGACGCAGGGTGTACTTCGAGACCTCTCCCGATGCGCGGACGACGGCCCCTCGGCCGCAGCACGATCACCCGTCACCTTTACCCCCCCGCCCCGCTGCCTTTCGTAGTGCGCGGCGGTGGGCGTGTCGAAGGCCTCGGTGGAGCGTTCCTGTACTCCACGCGGCCTCGGCGTCTTGCAGGCTGGTACCGGACCGTCCTCGGCATTCCCCTCAGGTCCCTCGGGGCGGGGGTCTACTACATCGAGCTGTACCATCGATCGCTCGCGCATCCACGCAAGCGTCTCCACAGCGTGTTCGCCATCATGCCGGCGACCGGTCGACTCACCGCCCGACGGAACCAGGCGATGATCAACCTCCGGGTCGACGATCTCGAGCGGCTCGTTCACCGCCTCGAGCGCCTACGGGCTGCGGTGGATCCGATCCATACCGGTCCCGACGCCGAGGGGGAAGGGAAGTTCACCCACGTGGTCGACCCCGACGGCAATCGTCTCGAGCTCTGGGAGCCCTCGACCGGGGTCTAGGGGGCGTCCGCGAGCGGCGGCCTGCCCAAACTCCTCGAAGTCGCGCGTGCGCCGCGACCACGAATTCATTATTCCCGAAAGTCGATGTCCCTTCAGTGTACCGGCGCCCGCAGACCTGTCGGGAGTGCGGCCACGTCCTCCAACCGTCGTGGTCGAGCTGTCGAACGTGCGGCGCTCCCGTGCGGGTCCCGCGCCCTCCGCCGAGGTCGGCCCGCCCGGTCCGGCAGGCTCCGTCGGTCCGCGACCGCTTCGACCCGGAGGAGGAGTACCTCGAATCGGCCCCGAAGCCTCGTCACCGGCGACGGGCGCGCAAGGGCTGGGTCTGGTGGGGACTCATCCCGGCGATCGCCCTCGCCGCCGTCGTCGTCGTCGGCTTCCTGCTGATCCTGATCGCCCCCGCGCCGGGCGCCCGGGCGGTGCTCGTCCCGGCCGGCGAGAGCGAGAACGTCAGCTCGGGGTCGTACTGGTACGTCGCCTTCGCGCTCACGCAGCATGAGCACGTCAGCGGCGGCTTCTCGGCGACGTCCAACGTCTGGGCGTACATGCTCGACCAGGCCGAGTTCGAGAACATCTCCCCGAACGGCACGCCCGCGAAGGGCAGCGGTTCCTCCGTGCTCGCCGACTGGAGCTCCGGGAACGTCACCGCGGCGAAGTTCTCGCTCGGGCTCAGTACCGGGGACTGGTATCTCGACTTCGTCGACCCGCCCCGAGGGTCGTACTCCATCGTGACGATCAGCAGCTCGATCGTCGCGACGACGTGAGCCGACGGTCCTCGTCGCCGGTGGCAAGCCCCTCCGGGGTCCCGCGGGGCCAGGCTCGTCGGTCCTCTAGCGTCGCGATCCCTCTGGGGTCGCCCTCGCGGCGAGTCCGGGCAGCGGCTGACCGGAGGGGCGGACGAGGCTCCGGGCCTGGCCCTGCAGGTAGCCCAGGATCGACGTGCGCAGCTTCCTTCCGTGGCCAACGGCGACGTGCAGGATCACGACCGGTCCGCTCTGGAGCGCCGACTCGAAGCCGTGGGACGCCCCGCTCGGGACGTAGTACGAGTCCCCCTCGAGCAGCTCTTCGGTCCGGTCCCCGAGCAGCAGCCTCCCGCGACCGAGCACGAGGGTCCCGTACTCCGGGAAGTCGTGGCGGTGGACCTGGAACGTCAGACCCGGGGCGATGCGGTAGAGGACCAGCGCGTTCCCCTCGCCTTCGACCAGGGGTCGTATCTCCACTCCCTGGGCGACGGCCCTCCACGCCGGGCTCGGGGCGCGCGTGCCGCTGCTCTTGCCCATGCCTGACACGGCTAACACGGGCCCCGCGCTTAAGGAACTGTCGCCCTGACGTTCGGGCGGCGGCTCGTTCCGAGCTCCGATCACGCCGGCGCCGTGATCTTGCAGCGTGTGCAGATCGGCGACCACGGCGCATTCACCAGCTTGCAGCTCGGGCAGCGCCACGCCCGGCTCCGGGACCGCGCATGCGACCCCGACGGGGCCGGCGGACGCTCCGTCGGTGGAGGCAGGTCGGACGAGGCGAACTCGGGGAACGCAGGAGGCGGGACCGGCGGGAGACCGGGCGGCGTGGCGACCCGAGGCGGGCTAGCGGGCGCGGGCGTCGAAGGGACTGGGAGGTCCGGGGGAAGCGCGGCCGGGGGCACGAAGGTGGGAGCCGCCTCCTCCCGAGGCTCCGTCGCCTCAGGCTCGGGAGCGCTCGTGTCCGAGACGGACGCGAGCGTTGCGGGACGGAACTCTCTCAGCGGGCCCCGGCTCGCACGAGGTACGGACTCGGCAGCGCTCGGGCGCGGCGGACGCGCCGGTGAGGAGAGCTCGGGCCGAGGGGTCGGCGAGCGCGTCATCGCCTCGTCGGGGTCTACCGCGGCCGCCGTGGAGAGAGGCGAGGGGGCGCCTCTCATCCCCGCGCCGACCTCCCGGGCCTCCGGCGCGTAGCGCGCGGGGCTCGAGCCCGAGGGGGCCCGAGCGGGAAGGTTCGCAGAGGAGGCGGGAGGCCGGGCGGGGGCCGTGGCGCTCCCGGCGATCGAGCCGGTGCGAACGGAGCCACGGAGGCCGAGCGGCGGAGGGGGGAGAACGACGGTCGGTGGCCGGCCCCCCGAGGCCGAGCCGCTCGTCGCGGTCGAGATCCGGCTTCGCCGGAGCGCCTCGGCGAGCCGGTCGGCGGTCGGGAGGGCGGCCCGGGGGCGACCGGCCCTGCCTGGAGCGGCGGAGGGCGCCGCGACGATGCCGTCCCATTCGGCGACCGGGGGACGAGGGGGAAGCGCGCGTCCGGTCGGCTTCTTCGCCGGGGGGACGCCGGCCGGCAGCGAGCCGGACCACTCTGCGGGAGCCTCCGCGCCCCCGCCCTCTCCGGCGAGGAGCCAGCCGGCCAGGAGGCCTGCGGCGATGCCGATCCCGAAGCCGCCGTACGAGAACATGCCGGCGAAGCTCGCCGCGATCACGACGTAGCCACTCCAGCCTCCCCGCAGGGCGCGTCGGTAGGTAAGGACGCCGACGACCGCGATGAGCGCCCCGGCGACGATCCCGATCAGGCAGGCCGCCAGGAACTGCTCGGGGGCGAAGCCCCAGAAGGCGTGGGAGGTGCATCCCGGACCGACCGACGATCGACCGCACCGTCGTACGTTGCCCAGGGCGTCGTTCGTGTAGCCTCCGGCGACGCCGGCGGTCGCCGCCCCCGCGACGATCGAGAGGACGAGAGGGAGCGACGGTCGGCGCTCGGGGCCTCGCCCCCGTGGTCGTCGCGACGCCATCGGAGTCACTCCCGAACGGCGCGAGGCGTCGACCGGAGAGCGGTCGCAGGACCCGTGCTCACGAGCTCCCTCGTTCGAAGGTCAGCCTTGCCGCAGCGGGCCAGCAGGCCGACCTCACAGAGCGCTCGGGCCGGGCCACGGTCGCCGACCTCAGGAGAACTCCACGGCCTCCGCGGCAAAGTAGTTTCCGCGCGCGCTCTACCGCTCTCGACCCTCGGCAAGGTGGCACGTGAACGGGGCCGGCCGGTCCGTCGGACCGCGCCGGACCGACGCGACGGCTCCCCGCGGCGGGGCGAGGCCGGCGATCGGACGCCTAGAGGCGAGCGGGCCGCTCAACGACCCGAGCCGCCTCCGCGGGCGGCCGGCGTCGCTCCGGCACCCGGAGCCGGCGAGCGGACCAGGCGGGCGAGAGCGAGCTCGACGTGCCGTCGTGGGCGCCAGGTACGGACGACCTCGAGGACCGACCCGTCCGCCGCGAGCAGGAACGTCGTCCGGCGGGCGACCCCCAGCCGCCCGAGTACGCCGAAGCGGCGGCTGATCGAACGGTCCGAGTCGGCGACCAGCTCGAACGGAAGCCCGCAGCTCTCGCGGAACCGCTGTTGCGCCTCGGGCGGGTCGACGCTGACCCCGACGACCGTCACGCCCGAGGCGGTGAACTCCGGAAAGTGCCGCGCGAACTCTCGGGACTCCATCGAGCAGCCCGGGCTGCCGGCCTTCGGATAGAAGAAGAGCACGCTCGGACGACCGAGCAGGTCGGACGTCCCGAGGGTTCGGCCGCTCTCGGTCGTCCCGGAGAACTCCGGGACGCGGTCCCCGGCCCGGACGGGCCGCAGGGGGCCGGATCCGCTCATCGACCGACCCCTTCGGCCGCCGCGGCGGCGACCGGGGCCTCGCCGAGCCTAGACCAGTCGTCCTCCTCGAACGGAAGCGAGGCTCGGAAGCCGAGGATCTCCTGCCACCGCTCCATCGGCGGGAGGGGGAGGGCCGCGCTGACCACCCAGGGCCGGTCGAGCACGTACCGCAGCGCCGCTTGGGCGAGCGTACGCCGCCCGGCTCGGCCGAGGAAGGCGAGCCGAGCGACCGGGGCGAACTCGGCGCCGAGCGCGCGGACCGACGCGGGCGGGGCGGGAAATCCCGACACGGTCGAGGCCGCGAAGCGACGCCCGTCCAGTCTTCCCGACGCCAGCGGGTCGCGGGCGATCCAGGAGAGCGTCGCGGGAGCGGTGGACCGGACCGCCGTATCGGCGAGGCCGTGGTCGAGCAGGGAGAACGTACCGGAGAGGAGCGGGGCGCGCCCCGACCGGAGCTGCTCGGAGACCTGCTCCGGCGAAGTACAGCGCACGATCGCTTCGTTCTCGCGCTCGCCGAAGGGACTTGCGGGCGGTCGTTCCGCGGCGCTGCGGAGGGCCGCCGCGTCGACCTCGAAGACGTGGCGCAGCGGCGTTATCGCGGATCGGCCGGTGGCTTCCCCGTCGTCGCGATAGAGCGGCCGAGGAGAGGGGGTCGCGCGAGGGGAGAACGTCGCCGACGGCGGAGCGTCGTGGCGGGGGGATCGGGCGATCACCACGACCGTCGGGTCTCCGGACGGGAACGCCCGGGCGAGCAGCGTCTCGGCGAGCGCGGGGTCTTGGACGTCGGAGACGTCGAACGTCGTCACGCCGGCAGCACGCGCTCGGCGAAGTCTCTGGACGACCTCGCTCGGGTCGAACCGGCCGTCGGTCGGAAGCGCGGCGAACGCGATCTCGG
>JASHSA010000108.1 GCA_030037035.1 Thermoplasmata archaeon | reverse complement strand
GGCGGCGCGCCTTGACGAGGGTCTCGTGCGCGGCCTGGGCGAGCTCGAAGCTCCGGTCGAACTCCCGCGACTCCAGCGACCGGCTCGAGAGCGCGATCAGCTCCCGGGCGCGCGCCACGTCCCCCCCCTGCGCCTGCAGGAGGTCGGCCTCGCGCCGGGCGAGCGCGAGGCGGTTGTACGCTCGGTCCTTCGCGGGCGACGCCGAGCCGCCGGAGGCCCGGTTCGCCGCGAGGCGTCGCGCGCGCAGGGTCCGGAGGACGAACTGGGCCACGAAGACGACCAGGACGAGGCCGACGACGCCGATGGCGAGCAGTTCGTACGAGGGGAGCGCCACCGAGGTCTGCCGCGACGCCCGGGGGCGGAGCGCGGCTCCGGGGGGACGTTATGGGGGTCGCGCCCTATTTAGAGCCTGTCGGGCGCGCCGTCGGGAGCGTCGGGGGGCCGAGCGGCCTCCCGAGCAGGTACGTCGACCGCGCCCCGTCGACGCGGACCTCGACCTGAGCGCCGAGCGGGGGGCGCTCCGAAAGGACGACCGGAAGGTAGTTGTCGAGGCGCGCGACCGAGCTATCGCCCGGCCCGTACTCGAGCACGCGCGCCGGCCGCCGTTCGCCGACCCACCGTTCGAGCCGCTCCCGTGCGACCCGACGCCGAAGCGCCGCGAGCGAGCGGGAGCGGGCACGGGCGACGCGCGGACCGAGCGGCGGCAGCCGGGCGGCCGGCGTCCCGGGCCGGGGAGAGAAGCGGGTGACGTTGACCGTCTCCGCCCCGACCTCCTCGAGGAGCCCCTCCGTCGCCCGGTGGTCGTCGTCGCTCTCGCCCGGGAAGCCGACGATGACGTCGGTCGCGAGGTGGAGGTCCGGAAGGCGCTCGCGCAGGCGTCGGACCTGCCGGCGGAACTCCGTGACCGTGTAGCCGCGTCGCATCGAGGCGAGGACGGCGTCCGAGCCGCTCTGGACCGGGAGATGGACGAACCGGTACGCCCCTCCGGCGACGAGCGCCTCCGCGTACCGGTCGACGATCGGGGCGAGGCTCTGCGGGCTCATCATCCCGACCCGCAGCCGCGCCGCGCCGAGGTGCGGGCGGAGCCCGTCGAGGAGCTCCGGCAACCGCTCCCCGCTCGGCAGGTCGCAGCCCCAGGCGGCCGTGTCGAGCCCGGTGAGGCGGAGCTCCAGCGCGCCTCGTCGGACCGCCTCGCGGACCGACGCGGCCAGGGAGAGCGCCGGTACGCTCGTCAGGGGACCCCGCGCGAGCCGGCTGAAGCAGTAGCTGCAGCCGCTCGTGCATCCCTGGGCGAGGACGATCTCCTCGCTCAGGGCGACGTCCCCGCCCGGCTCAGGGGTCGGGGGCGACGCCGACGGCGCGGCCGCCTCCCCGAGGAGCTCCGGGATGCGCCCCTGCTCGCGGATCGGCACGAAGACGGTCGAACGGAGCTCCGGCTCCCGGAACAGCGAGGTACGCAGGGGCACGAGGCAGCCGGTGACGACGACCTTCGGGGTTCGGCGGGCGAGCTCGCGCCACCGGACGAGCATCCGCGCCTCCGTCGGCCCGATCACGCCGCACGTGACGAGCACCGAGGCGTCGGCGGCCGCCGGATCCGGCACCAGGCGATGCCCCCGGGAGGCGAGCTCCCGGGCGATCGCCGTCCCCTCTCCGCGGTTCTGCGCGCACCCGAACGCCTCGAGATAGACGCGCACGGCCGACCGTCCGGCCGAGGCGCCCGGTCTAGAAGACCGAGAGCTTGTCGGTCAGCAGCCGTCGGGGGATCGTGTCGACCTCGTCGAACGCCGCCTGGGCGATCGCCTCCGCCTTCGGCTTGACGGCGGCGAGGCGGACGCCGTCGGCGGGGAGGATCTGGACGCTCGCGACCTGCGGCTGGTCGACCGGCTTGCCGATCTGCGAGAGGATGCGGACGTGGACCTCCTTCACGTCGCCGCCGGTCTCCTGGACGATGGCGTTGGCGACGATGTTGCCGAGGAGGTTGTAGATCTTGCCGACGTGGTTCACCGGGTTCTTGCCGGCGGAGGCCTCGAGGCTCATCGGCCGGCACGGGGTGATCAGGCCGTTCGCGCGGTTGCCGCGCCCGACCGAGCCGTCGTCGCCGGCCTCCATCGAGCAGCCGGTCACCGTGAGGTAGTAGCGTCCGAGCTCGGGGTCGTCCGCGGTGTTGACGTCGATCGTGACGTCCCGGTGGGTCAGCTTCGTCGCGAGGTCGGCGAGCCGGTCGTGGACCTCCTCGCAGACGCTCGCGTACTCCTTCGCGTCCTTCACCTCGCGGTCGACCAGCGCGGCGGCGACCGTGAGGTGGATCTTCCCGCTCTGGCGGTAGCCCATCACCTTGACGTCCTCGCCGAGCGCGCCGAGCTTCTTCTTGAGCTTCAGCGTGAGGAACCGCTCGCTCTCGAGGACCAGGCGCTCGGTGTCGGAGAGCGGGGCGAAGCCGACGCCGAAGGAGGTGTCGTTCGCGAGGACCTCCTTCTGGTCGAAGACCCCTCGCAGGTCGACCGAGCCCTGGCCGATCCGGCAGTCGAACTCGACCTGGCGGTCGACGTCGACGTGCGAGCAGACCGAGCCGACGTACTTGCGCGCGGCGTCGATCGCCACCTCCCGGTAGGGCAGCTTCTCGCCGTTCACCTCGGTCGTCGCCCGGCCGACGAGGAGGATGTAGACCGGCTTCGTCACCCGTCCGCCCCCGAACTTCGGCACCGAGGCTCCGCCGACGACCTGGGTCTCGTCCGTGTTGTGGTGGAGGATCTTGCCGAACTCGTCCAGGTAGAGGCGGCACAGCGCGCGGCTGACCGACTCCGAGACGCCGTCCGCGATCGAGTCCGGGTGGCCGAGCCCCTTCCGCTCGACGAGCTCGACCTGCTGGTCCTCGATGTGCACGGTGCGCAGCGGCTCGACCTGGACGTTACGGGCCATGGTGGGCACCTTCGGTCGGCGAGCGAGGGGTGGGTTTAACGATTGCGAGAGTTCGGCGCGTGCAATCCCGCCGGCCTACGACGCCGTGCGACGGAGTCGCTTCGCGAGGTACGACCCCTGCCGCTCGTAGCCGCGACGCCGGTAGTACTCCCGGCTCCCGACCGCGCTGATGACGTAGAGGCGGTCGTGGCCGGCGTCGCGCGCCTCCGTCTCCGCCTCATCCAGGAGCCTTCGACCGAGCCCACGGTGCTGGTAGGCGTCGACCGCGGTCGGCGTCGCCCCGACGGCGAGCTCCCGGCCGACGACCTTCAGCTCGCGGACGACGGGGTGCTCGAGCCCCTCCTCCGCCGGGCCGGCGGGGAGGCGTAGCCGCAGGTAGGCGGCGCAGGTCTCCGTCGGGGCGTGCTCGAACGCGAGGAACCGCTCCTCCCCTCCGCTCGCCCGGTAGCTCCTGCGCACGAGCCGAAGCTCCTCCGGCGGGGGGCTCGCACCGCGTCCGGGCTCCCGGCAGCGCAGGCAGCGGCACCGGCCTCCGTCGCGCCGGAGGCGCTCCTGGGCGAGCTGGCGGACGTTGCTGGCGCGGACCCCCGCGGCGATCAGGCGCGCGGGGATGTCCCGCTGGATGCGGTGGATCCGCACCCACGACGGGACCTCCCGCTTGATCGCGGCGAGAAGCTCGACGGCGGTCGGGGTGTCGTACGGTCGGTAGCGACCCGCCTGCCAGTCGTCGTGCAGCGGGGTCCCCGGGAGCACGAGCGTAGGGTAGATCTTCAGGAAGTCCGGCCGCAACCCCTCGTCGGCCCAGAGCCGGCGGAACCCGGCAAGGTCGCTCTCCGGCGTCATCCCCGGGAGCCCGAGCATCATGTGGTAGCCGACCTTCAGGCCCCGGCCACGGGCGGCGCGGCTCGCCTCGAGGACCTCGGCGAGCCCGTGCGCGCGCCCGACCGCGCGGAGCACCGGCTCCTCCAGGCACTCGACGCCCAGCTCGACGCGCGTGAGCCCGGCGTCGAGCAGGGGGCCGAGCACGGCGCCGTCGCACCAGTCCGGCCTCGTCTCGACCGTGAGGCCGACCATCCGGTGCTCGGCCCGCTCGTTCCGCTCGAGCGCCTCCTCGAGCGACGGGCTCGCCGCCCCGTTGAGCCCGTCGTAGATCCCCTTCAGGACGCTGCGGCGGTACGTCGCCGGCCGGCTCGGGAACGTCCCGCCCATCACGATCACCTCGACCTTCGAGGTCGCGTGGCCGATCTCCTCGAGGGCGGCGAGGCGGTGCCGGACGATCGCCTGCGGGTCGTAGCGGAACTGCGCGCCACGCAGCGCCGAAGGCTCCTCGCCGGTGTAGCTCTGCGGGGAGCGGCTCTCCAGGCCTCCCGGGCAGTACGTGCAGCGCCCGTGCGGGCACCGGGCCGGGGCCGTCATCACCGCGACGACCGCGACCCCCGAGAGCGAGCGCGTCGGCTTGCGCGCGATCGCGCCGGCCCACCGCGCCCGCTCCTCCGGCGTCCGCGAGCGCAGGAAGCTGACGTTCGAGCGGGCGGCGGCCCCGTCCGGGGCGCGCAGCCTCGCGCGATGGAGCTCCTCCGGGGTCGGCGGCGTCGCTAGCGCCGGAGCCACGCCCGCGTCTCCCCCGTGATCACCGTCGGCGCCGAGCGGAGCTCGTCGACCGTCCGCGAGCCGGTGAGGAACATCGCGACGCGAAGCTCGTGGACGAGCGTCTCGAGCTCGTTCTTCGTCTCGGCGAACCCGGTGGAGGCCGCCCGCAGCACCCCGCCGGCGGTTCCCGCGGCGGTCGCCCCGAGCGCGATCGCCCTCGCGACGTCGAGCCCGGTGCGAACGCCGCCGCTTGCGATCACCGGCAGCCCGAGCGGAGCGAGCTCGACGACCGAGACCGGCGAGGGGATCCCCCAGTCCCAGAACGTCCGGCCGACGCGGGCCTCGCGTTCGGCCCCCTGCTCGACGGCGCGGAAGTGCTCGACCGCGGCGAACGACGTTCCGCCGGTGCCACTCACGTCGAACGCCTTCACGCCCCCCTCCCGCAGTTGCTCGGCGACCTCGCGGGAGATGCCGGCGCCGGTCTCCTTGACCAGCACGGGGAAGGCCCGCGCCAGCTCGGCGATGCGCGCAAGGCACCCCTTCGCGCGTCGGTCCCCCTCGGGCTGCACCATCTCCTGCAGGAAGTTGAGGTGGACGGCGAGGACGTCCGCCCCGATCAGCCGCATCGCCGCCCTCACGTCCTCGGCCGAGAGGACCTTGTCGCCGGGCTTCTGGGCGATCAACTGCGGGGCGCCGACGTTCGCGAACTTCAGCGGGACGGCATGGCCGGCGACGGTCGCGTAGCTCTCGGGATACTGGCCTTTGAGGATCGCGGCCCGCTCGCTCCCGACCCCCATCGCGACCCCGACCTCCGCGGCCGCGCGGGCGAGGTTGTCGTTGATCGTCGCCGCGTCCGGGAAGCCCCCGGTCATGCCGGTGATGACGATCGGTGCCTTCAACCGGTGCCCGAGCAGCGTGACCGAAGGGTCGACCTCCTCGAAGTCGAGCTCCGGGAGCGCGCGGTGGACGAGCTGGATGTCGTTCCAGTAGCGGTAGCGCCCCTCGACGTCGCGGCCGAGGACGACCTTGACGTGCTCGGCCTTGCGGTGGCTCAGGTCGAGGCCGGCGCGGTCCTCGGCCCTACGGGGCGCGCGCGTGGGCCCAGCTGCCGTAGACCGACTCCCCCCGGATCGCCCTCGAGAGCGCTCCATCGGTCAGTCCGCTAATAAGGGCTGCGTCGGCGCCGGCGCGTGCGATCTCGAGCATCGCCGCCACCTTCGCCCGGATCCCCCCGGTGACGTCGACCGCTCCCCCCGCGGGTCGCAGCCGCGCGAGGACCGCGTCGGAGAGCTCGGCGACGACCTTTGCCCGCCGGCCGGCGGGCCCCTCGAGCACGCCGGGAACGTCCGCGGCGAAGACCACCCGCTGGGCCGGGAGGCGGCGGGAAAGCTCGACCGCGGCGGTGTCGGCGCTCAGGATCGACACTCCCCAGCTCGTGTCCGGCACGACGTCCCCGAAGGCGACCGGCACGAACCCCCGGCCCAGCGCGTCGGCGAACGGCGCGGCGTCGAACCGTTCGAGGGCGCCGCCGTGGTTGGAGGCGAGGAGCGAGAGCGGAACCGACCACGCCGGCACGCCGGCCGCGACGAGCTCGCGTAGGACGGCGATGTGGAGACGGCGGACCTCCGAGGCGACGATCGCGGCGCCCCGGCGCCGTTCGGTCCGCTCCCGGTCGCTCGTCGGGGCGCGGGCCAGCGCGAACCGGGCCGCGCCCGGGTGCCCGAACGAGCCGGCGCCGTGGAGCACGACCCGCGCCAGCTCGGGCACGGCGGCGAGTTCCGCGGCGAGACGGTGCAGGACCTTGGGCCGGAGCCGCTCGACCTCGCGCTTGCGGGTGAGGAGACTCCCTCCGAGCTTCACGACGACCGGCCGCCCAGGGCGGGCGTCGGGGGAGGCGGCCATCGCTCCGAGACTACGCGTGGTCGGGGCCGGTGAGGCGCGTGAACAGCAGGTAGGCGCCCACCACGACCGGGATCACGCTCGCGAAGAGGACCCACCGGAACGTGATGAGCCAGTACGCGAGCCCGACGAGCCCGATTCCGGCAAGCACCGCCGAACCGACGATCCCGAGCACCGTGCGCCAGCCGCCGGAGGCGTGCTCGGGCACCGCCGGCGCGCTCGCGTGCGCCCCCATCGGCCGCTCCGAGGCGCGCGGGGCTTCAAATCGCTTCGGTCGAACCGGAGACGCCGTCCGACGCCGACGATCCCCGCCGGAATGGATACCGACGAAGGAAGGTTGATATGGCGGCCGACCGTGCGACGCGAGCCCGAGGCCACGGGCAGGCGTTACGGTGCCACCTGCTCCCGAGGATCCGCCGGCGGAGCTGCCGGCGCGACCCGATCTGAGCGATCCGACGGCGAAGGCGGTCGCCCCGGTCGGCGACCGCCGAGCGGGGGGCAGCGCCGAGGTCCCCCCCGGACCGCCGGCGTCCGGCGCCGGCGGCGGAGGGGGGACCGGCGCGCTGCTGGACGCGATCCTGCAGACGAAGAGCGAGCTGTTCCGCGGGAGCCGGGAGGTGCTGCGCGATTCGTACGTGCCGGCGCGCCTCCCGCACCGAGAGGAGGAGATCCGCAAGGTCGTCGAGATCCTCGGCCCGGCGCTCCGCGGGGACCTCCCCTCCAACCTCCTGATCTACGGCAAGATCGGCACCGGCAAGACCGCCGTCGTCGCGCAGGTCCGACACGATATCGAGCGTCGCGTGGGGGCGAGCTCGCGCCTCGGCTTCCTGACGATCAACTGCGCGAACCTCGACACTTCCTACAGCCTCCTCCAGACGATCGGCAACACGTTCGCCGCCTCCGACGGCGACCGGATCCCGACCGGATGGTCGCTCGACCGCGTCCAGGCGGCGATGGTGCGGATCCTCGATGCGCGCAAGGCGACGACGATCCTCGTCCTGGACGAGATCGACCGCCTGGTCGCCCGCAGCGGCGACAACGTCCTCTACACGCTGAGCCAGCTCAACACCGAGCTCGAGAACTCCCGCCTGAGCCTCGTCGGGATCTCGAACGACCTCAAGTTCACCAACCAGCTGGACGCGCGCGTCCGCAGTCGGCTCAACGAGGAGAAGATCGTCTTCCAGCCGTACAACGCCTCCGAGCTGCAGGACATCCTGCGCGACCGGGCGCGCGAGGCGTTCAACGGCGACGTCGTCGACCCCGGGGTCGTGGAGCGGTGCGCGGCGTACGCCGCGCTCGAGAACGGCGACGCGCGACGGGCGCTCGCCCTCCTGCGCCTCTCCGCCGAGATGGCCGAGCGGGACCATGCGAAGCGCATCACCCCCGACCACGTCGTCAAGGCGAAGAACCGCCTCGAGCAGGACATCGTCGTCGAGTGCTGTCGGACGCTGCCCCCGCACTGCAAGGTGCTGCTCTACGCGATCCTGCAGCTGTACGAGCGGCGGCGCAACGGCGTCCTGACCGGCGAGGTCTACGACAGCTACCGACGGCTCGCCGAGCGCCTGGGCCTGCAGCCGCTGCACGCGCGCTCGATCTCCAACTACGTCAGCGAGCTCGAGACGCTCGGCCTGATCCGGGCGACGATCGTCTCTCGGGGCCGCGGCGGCCGGACGCGCGAGATCCTCGTCGACGTGCCGATCTCCGAGACGATCCCGGCGCTCGAGGAGGACGCGCTGCTCGCCCCGGTGGCGCGGCCACGGAACCGTGGCCAGCTGCTGCTGACGAACTTCGACAACCCGAACCGGACCGGTCCGGTCTAGTCGCTCGACGACCCCGCCGGCGCGGTCAGGGCGCTCGCCTCGAGCGCCGCCGCGACGAGGCGCTCGCGCCGCCGGCGCTCCCGGCGCAGTTCGCGCAGCACGCCCTCGAACTCCCTCAGCTCCTCGGTCGCCCGACGCAGGCGGAGGCGGGCGATCCGCTCGACCGTGGCGATCTCGCCTTCGAGCTGCGCGTCCGTCGCGCGGAACGCGCTCATCTACGCTTCGACGTCGATCTGGGCTTTCTGCAGCCTCGAGGAGAAGTCGACGAACACGGTCTTGATCTCGGTGAACTCCTCGACCGCCACGCTGCCCGCCTCTCGGCCGCCGTTTCCGGTGTTCTTCACGCCGCCGAACGGCAGCTGGACCTCGGCTCCGATCGTCGGCGCGTTGACGTAGGTGATGCCGGCCTCGAGGTCCTGGATCGCGCGGAAGGCGAGGTTGACGTCCCGGGTGTAGATCGACGAGGAGAGACCGTACTCGACGTCGTTGGCGACCCGGACCGCCTCCTCGTAGGAGCCGACCCGCAGGACCGAGAGGACCGGCCCGAAGATCTCCTCCTTGGAGATGCGGCTGCCGTGCGTCGTCTCGAAGATCGTCGGGCGGATGAAGTGGCCGCGGTCGTAGGCGCCCCCCCGAAGCTTTTCGCCGCCGTAGAGGAGCGTCGAGTCCTTCTTGCCGATCTCGATGTACTCGAGGACCTTGCGCTCCTGGTCCGCGGAGGCGACCGGTCCCATCCCGGTCCGCGGGTCGAGAGGGTCGCCGACCGTGAACGTCTCCAGCCGCTCGGTGAGCATGGCGAGGAAGCGCCGGTAGACCTTCTCGTGGACGATCAGGCGGCTCGTCGCGGTGCACCGCTGGCCCGCGGTCCCGAACGCGCCGAAGAGGACCCCGTCGAGCGCGAGCGCGAGGTCGGCGTCGTCCATCAGGATCACCGGGTTCTTCCCGCCGAGCTCAAGGTGGACCATCTTCAGGCCCTTCGCGCCGCGGACGTAGACGTCGCGCCCGGTCTCGACGCCTCCCGTGAACGAGACGGTCCGGACGCGAGGGTCCTCGACCAGCGCGTTGCCGACGACCGACCCTGCCCCGGTGACGAAGTTGAGGACGCCGGCCGGCACGCCCGCCTGCTCGTAGAGCCGGACGACCTCCGCGGCGCACGTCGCCGTGGAGCTCGCGGGCTTGAAGACGACCGTGTTGCCCGTGACGAGCGCGGCCGCGATCTTCCAGTTCGGGATCGCCGTCGGGAAGTTCCAGGGGGTGATGCACGCGACGACCCCCTTCGGCTGGCGGACCGTCAGGCAGAACTTCGAACGGAGCTCGGAGGGGACCGTCTCGCCGAACAGGCGACGCCCCTCGCCGGCCATGTACTCGATGAAGTCGATCGACTCCTGCACGTCGCCCAGCCCCTCGCCGATCACCTTGCCCATCTCGCGCGTGACGAGGCGCCCGAGCTCCGGCTTCGCGGCGCGCATCCGGCGCGCGACGTCGAGCAGGATCTCCCCCCGCTTCGGCGCCGGGGTCTCCCGCCAGCGGGAGAACGCCTTTGCCGCGGCGCCGACGGCCGCGCGCACGTCGTCGGCCGTCGCGCTCACGAACGAGCCGACCGTCTCGCCGGTCGCCGGGTTCTTCGTCGCGAAGCGGGCGGCGCCCGGGGGCGAGGTCCACTTCCCGTCGACGAGCAGTCCGTACTCGCTCTCCATCGGCGACCGCCTCCGCAACGAGCCGGGAGCCGGACCCCCACGGAGGGTACATAGGCGTTGTGCGCGAACGCGGCCGACGGCCCCCCGGAGCCGGCACCGCTTTCGTTACCGAGCGGCCGCCGCCGGCCACGACCGCGGCTCTCGGCCCCGCCGTCCTGCCGGCGCGGGCTGAAGGGCTTTGAGCCCGAGCGCCTCCCGTGGCGAGGAGCGACCGTGCCGCCCGCCGCGACCTCCGTCGTCTACGAGATCCGCGAGGTCTTCCGCGTCCCGCTCGACTTCGCCTACCGGTGGTGCACCGACTTCCGCCCCGATGACGGAGAACGCTCGAAGGAGGGCAACGCGCGCCAGATCCTGAGGAAAGGCCGACGGACCGTCGTCTACGAGGACCTCTATCCGAGCGATCACGGCTGGATGTGGAGCCGACAGACCGTGACCCTGCGTCCTCCCGATCGGTGGACGGCGGTCGCGGACGGGAACTACCGGCGCTGGAAGCTCGTCTACACGCTGCGGCCGCTGTCGGAGGGTCGCACGGAGTTCAGCCTGAGAGGCGAACGACGCCCGGTCCACCTCGGGACGAGGAACCCGTCGCGTCGCTCGATGCACGCCGAGTTCCACCGGATGTGGGGAAACTTCGGCCGGGCGATGGAGGCCGACTACCGGGCCTCGCTCCGACGCGGACGACGCTGAGAGGTCCCGCGACCCCGAAGGACGCGTCGCGGGCCGACGGAGCGGAGCCGGGCGTCGTGGCGACCGAGGTACTGGCGATGCGCCGCCGGCAGGGATCCCGCCGCCCGCGCCCGGGCCCGAGGTCTCACGGTGGACCTGCGGAAACGTTTACGCGGGCGTCGCCTCAGCGAGGACCGTGATCGACATCGAGCTCCTGCGGTCGGACCGCGCCCGCGTCGAGGAGAATCTCGGCCGCCGGCGCAACCCGGCGCTGCTGCGTCTCGTCGCCGAGGTCTTCGAGGAGGACGTCGCCTGGCGGGCGACCGTCCAGGAGGCCGACCGCGTGCGGGCGCAGCGCAACACGCTCGGCCAGCGGATCGCCGCGGCGCGCAAGGCGGGCGAGACGACCGACGCGCTCCTGGCCGAGTCGAAGGCGCTCCCGGAGGCGCTCAAGGAGGTCGAGCGCCGGGAGGCCGAGCTGCGACGCTCCAGAGATCAGCACCTCGCGAGGATCCCGAACCTGCTCGACCCGAGCGTGCCGTACGGCAAGGACGACACCGAGAACGTCGTCGTCGCGACGTGGGGGTCCCGGGGGACGGTGGGGGCCGCGAAGCGGCCGCACGGCGAAGCGCTCGAGGAGCTCGGGTGGGCCGACTTCGAGCGTGCGCGCCGGGCGAGCGGGGCGGGCTTCTACTACCTCGAAGGACCGCTCGTCCTGCTCGACCTTTCCCTCCAGCGGTTCGCGCTGGATTTCCTGGTCGAGCGTGGCTTCACGCCGGTCGTCCCGCCGTTCATGCTTCGACGCGAGCCGTACGAGGCCGTCACGGACCTCAACGACTTCGAGAGCGTCATGTACAAGGTCGAAGGCGAGGACGTCTACCTGATCGCGACGAGCGAGCACCCGCTCGCCGCGCTCTACCAAGGCGAGATCCTGGACGAGGAGGCGGTCCCGATCCGGCTCGCCGGCCTGAGCGTCAATTTCCGGCGGGAGATCGGCGGGCACGGGGTCGACCAGAAGGGGCTGTTCCGCGTCCACCAGTTCTCCAAGGTCGAGCAGTTCGTCTTCTGCCGTCCCGAGGACTCCCCGAAGATCCACGAGGAGCTGCGGGAGACCGCCGAGGAGATCTTCCGGCGCCTCGAGATCCCCTACCGCGTCGTGAACGTCTGCACCGGGGACGTCGGGACGATCGCGGCCAAGAAGTACGACATCGAGGCGTGGTTCCCCCGCCAGCAGGCGTACCGTGAGGTCGTCAGCTGCTCGAACTGCACCGACTACCAGGCGCGGAGCCTCGGGATCCGGCTCGGCCGGGCCGGTCGGCCCGGGAAGGTCGTTCCGCACACCCTCAACTCGACGGCGATCGCCACGTCGCGGGCCCTGGTCGCGATCGTCGAACAGCACCTGCAGGAGGACGGTCGGCTCGAGGTGCCGAAGGTCCTCCGACCGTACCTCGGCGGCCGGGAACATCTCGGCCCTCCGCGCCCGAGGGCGCACGGCGCTCCGTGAACCGTCGCCGTCGGCCGGCGCGACGCCGCGAGGAGCCCCCTTCGTTCGGGTCGCCCTCGGGAGAAGGGATGCGTTGATGGCCCGGCAGCATCGGCTGGACGAGTTCACCCCGGACGGAGAGGCGGCGCCGTCGCCGCTCGCGGCGGGCCGTCCGCACCCTCCGCCGCTCGAGGGGGTCTGGGGGGTCGACGCCGGCACCGTCCGGCATCCGCTGCTGCTACCGGGGGCGATCCGGGCCCTGCCGTTCCAGCTCGACCTCGCCCGGATCGGCCTCGACGAGGACCTTCTGGTCGTCCTGCCGACCGGCCTCGGCAAGACCGTCATCGCGGCGCTCCTCGCCGCGGAGGTCCTGCGACGGAGCGAAGGGAAGGTGCTGATGCTGGCCCCCACGCGACCGCTCGTCCAGCAGCATGCCGACGCGTTCGGCCGCTGGCTCGTCCCCCTGCGCACGGCACGCTTCACCGGGACGGTCCGGCGCCCGGTCCGCCAGGGCGCCTGGGAGAGCGCCGACGTCGTCTTCGCGACCCCGGAGATCATCGCGCACGACCTCGCGGAGGGCCGCTACCGACTGGACGGGGTCGCGCTGCTGGTGTTCGACGAGGCGCACCACGCCGTCGGCAAGTACGTCTACGTGCCGATCGCCGAGCACTACCGCGCCGAGCGGCCGGGCGACGGCCGGGTCCTCGGGCTCACCGCCTCCCCCGGCGGCAAGGACGAGCGGATCGAGGAGGTCGTCGGGGCCCTGGGGGTCCGCCGCATCGAGGCGAGGACGCGGGAGGACGAGGGGGTGCGGGAGCACGTCCAGCCGGTCGACATCGAGCATCGCTGGGTCGAGCTGTCGCCGGCCTCGGCGCAGATCCGCGAGCTGCTCGAGACCGCCTCCCGGGACCGCGCGCGCAAGCTGCAGAAGATGGGCTACCTGCGCAAGAAGCCGATCGCGTCGCTCTCGGTCAAGGACCTGATCGCCCTCCGCGCGGAGATCTTCGCCCGGCCGGGTCCGATGGTGCGGCGGTTCGGCCCGCTGTTCCACCAGCTCGTCCTGCTCCACCTCCATCATGCCCAAGAACGGCTCGAGACCCAGGGGCTCCGGCCGTTCCTCCAGTATGTCGAGCGCGTCGCCGGGAAGGAGAAGCCGAGCCGGGGGGACGTCGCGTTCGCCAAGCTGCCGGAGGTCGTACGGGCGCGCGAGGAGGCGGTCGCCTGCCTCACGACCACCAAGGAGTCGTCGCACCCGAAGCTCGACGCGCTGGTCGCGCTCGTCCGGGAGACGCTCGCCGCGCCCCGGGACCATCCTCCTCGGCTCCTCGTCTTCGCCCAGTACCGCGACACGATCCAGTCGATCCAGGAGCTGCTCCAGGCCGAGGGCTGGACGGTCGGGCGCTTCGTCGGCCAGGCGACGCGCGACCGCGACGACCCGGGGATGAACCAGAAGGAGCAGGCCCGGGTCCTCGAGGAGTTCCGGGCCGGTCGGTTCCCGATCCTCGTCGCGAGCAGTGTCGCCGAGGAGGGGCTCGACGTGCCGGACGTCGATCTCGTCGTCTTCTTCGAGTCGGTCGCGAGCGAGATCCGGGCGATCCAGCGGCGGGGTCGTACCGGGCGTACCTCGCTCGGCCGGGTCGTCGTCCTCCTGACCCTCGCGACCCGCGACGTCGCCTACCAGAAGGCCGAGGTCCGGCGCGAGCAGGCGATGCGGCGCATCGTGCGCCGACTCTCGGCGCAGGGACGCCGCCGAGCGGCCGCGGGCGAGCCTGACGGCGCTTAAGGTTTGACCCGCACGTCCGGGCCGTCCTGCGGTCGGGCAGGTTAAAGAGGCCGGTCGGCCCGAATCCGCGCAGGCCCGCGATGGACAACGCCTCGTGGTTCGCCGACCACCTCGGCCTGCTCGTGCTCACGCTGGTCGTCGCCGGGTTGACCGCCTACCTCGTCTACACGATGGTCCACCCCGAGCGGATCTAGACGGCGCAAATGGGCTTCGACATCCGCTCGCTCTGGGACATCTTCGCCCTCGTGGGGATCGTCGTCGCGCTCGCGCCGTGGTTCGGTCGGTACCTCGGCCGGGTCTACATGGACCGCCCGCTCGCGGGCGACAGCCTGCTGCTGCCGCTGGAGTCGGCGATCTACCGGCTGCTAGGAACCTCCCCGCGTCAGTCGATGCGCGCCCGGGAGTACATGCTCGCGCTCCTGGGCGTGAACCTCGGGCTGATCGCCTTCCTCTTCCTGTTCCTCCTCTGGCAGGCCGCCCTCCCGGGGGACCCGACCGGCGCGCCGGGGCTGCGCTGGGACCTGGCGCTCCACTCCGCCGTGAGCTTCACGACGAACACGAACTTCACGCACTTCACGAACGAGTCCCAGCTGAGCTTCGCCTCGCTCACCACCGCCTGGCCGGTCGCGTTCTTCGTCTCGCCGGCGACCGGCCTCGCCGTCGCCGCGGCGATGGTCCGGGGGTTCGTCCGCCGGGACGGAACGCTCGGCAACTTCTACGTCGACATGGTGCGCTCGCTGACGCGCGTCCTGCTCCCGCTCGCGGTGCTGTTCGCCCTGATCCTCGTCCTCCTCGGGGTCCCGCAGACGTTCACCGCCTTCGTCACCGCCCACCCGATCACCGGCGGCACGCAGACGATCTACCTCGGAACCGTCGCCTCGTTCCAGTCCGCGAGCCTGCTCGGCTCGAACGGCGGGGGCTACTACGCGGCGAACATGGCGAGCCCGTTCGCGAACCCCTCCGCCGTCTCGGACCTGTTCGGGACGTTCGTGATGATGCTGATCCCGTTCTCCACGCCGTTCGCGTTCAGCACGATCGTCCGGCGCAAGGGCGAGGCGTGGCCGTACCTCGCGACGGTGCTGATCGTCTTCGCCGTCGCCGTCGGGGTGTTCATCGCCTACCAGGCGGCGGCGAACCCCCTCGTCTCGGGGATCGCGGCGATCGGTTCCCAGTCGAACGGCTATCCGGTCGGCCAGGAGGTCCGCTTCGGCCTGTCGGACGCCTCGCTGTTCCAGGTCGCCAGCGTCTACTGCAACGTCGGCGCGAACAACATGCAGATCGGCGCCCTCTCGCCGATCGGTCAGCTCGACCTGCTGTTCGGGATGTTCACCCAGGCGACCCCCGGGGGCGTCGGGACCGGCTTCGGCATGCTGCTGCTGTTCGGCGTCCTCGCGATCTTCGTCGGGGGCCTCATGGTCGGCCGGACCCCGGAGTACCTCGGCAAGAAGATCGGCACGAGCCACGTCCGATGGGCGGCGCTCGCCATCCTGGTCCATCCGGCGATCATCCTGGTGCCGACCGCCGTCGCCTTCCTCGGCGGGTTCGTCTCGCTCGCGGGCCTGAGCCCGGGGGCCTCCGCCCATGCGTTCACGTCGGTCCTCTACGAGTTCACGAGCGAGGCGGCGAACAACGGCAGCGCGCTCTCCGCCGGGCAGGTGAACGACACCACGCCGTTCTTCAACCTCGCCGGGGCGGCGGTGATGTTCCTCGGGCGCTACGTGCCGATCTGGGCGATGCTCATGATCGCCGAGCTGTTCGCCAAGGAGGAGGCGCTCCCTCCGGGACCGGGGACGCTCAAGACGACGACGGTGACGTACACGCTCTACCTCACCCTCTTTCTCGTGATCATCACCGCGCTGATCTTCCTGCCGGTGATGGCGCTCGGGCCGCTCGCGCAGATCGTGGGGGGCCACTAGGCCGGCCATGGCGGCAGAGCTCCCGTTCACGGTCGAGCCCGGGGCCCAGGTCTCGGTCCGCCGGCGGCCGCACACCTCGGCCCGCCGCGTGCTCGCCGACTCGTTCCGCTACTTCGGCCTGCGGCACCAGCTCCGTCGACCCCTGATGTTCACCGTCCTCGTCCTCCTCCTGTTCGTCTGCGTCGTCACCGTCTACCCGCGCGCGTTCCCGGACATCGCCGCGACCTACCACAGCGGCTACTACGTCGCGATCGCGATCATCCTGTTCCTGACCGTCTGGTTCGCGAACCTCTCTGACGCGATCGCCGAGGCCCAGGGCCGCGCGCAGGCGGAGAGCCTACGGTCGATCCGCAGCGGGATCCGGGCACGCCGGATCCTGCCGGACGGCCAGGTCCGCTGGGTCCCCTCCGACGTCCTGCACGTCGGCGACACGGTCGAGGTCCGGCCCGGCGAGCCGGTCCCGCTGGACGGCGACGTGATCCACGGCGCGGCGCTCATCGACGAGTCGATGATGACGGGCGAGTCGGAGGCGGTGACCCGGGAGAGCGGCGGGGACAAGACGAGCGTCCTCGGCGGCACGCGCGTCCTGCAGGGGACGGTCCAGGTCCGGGTCAGCGCCGCCCGCGGCGAGTCGTTCCTCGACCGGCTGATCCGGCTCGTCGAGGGTCTGGGCCGGGAGCCGACGCCCAGCGAGATCGCGCTCAGCGTCCTGCTCGCCGCCTTCACCATCACGCTGTTCATCGTCTGCCTGTCGTTCGTCTACCTCGCCGACTTCAGCGGGATCGTGACGATCGACCTCGCGACGCTCATCGCCCTGTTCGTCTGCCTGATGCCGACCACGATCGGGGCGCTCCTTCCGGCGATCGGGATCTCCGGGGTCAACCGGGTCGCTCGGGCGAACATCATCGCGAAGTCGGGCAAGGCGGTCGAGGCCTCCGGGGACCTCGACGTCCTGATCCTCGACAAGACCGGGACGATCACGGTCGGCAGCCGCCTCGCGGTCCAGTTCGTCACGGCCCCCGGGGTCGACGCCGGCGCGCTGCTCGAGGCGGCGCTGCTCTCCTCGACGCTCGACGAGACCCCGGAGGGCCGCTCGATCGTGCGGCTCGCCGCGCGTCGTAACGCCACCGCGCGCCGGCTCGAGCCCGGCTCCTACAAGGTGATGCCGTTCACCCCGGAGCGGCGGATGAGCGGCCTCCAGCTCCAGGACGGGACCGAGGTGTACAAGGGGGCGCTGCGGGCGATGGAGGCGTACGGCGCGACGATGCCCGAGCCGATCCGCCGGTCCGCCGCGGACGCGGCGCGGCAGGGGATGACGCCGCTCGCGATCAGCCGCAACCGTCAGGTCCTCGGCCTGGTCGTCCTCAAGGACGTCGTGAAGCCGGGGATCCGCGACCGGATCCGCGAGCTGCGGACGATGGGGATCCGGACGATCATGTGCACCGGCGACAACCGCCTCACCGCCGCGGCGATCGCGCAGGAGAGCGGGGTCGACGAGTTCGTCGCCGAGGCGAAGCCCGAGACCAAGCTCGAGCTGATCCAGCGGGAGAAGACCTCCGGGCGCCTGGTCGCGATGACCGGGGACGGGACGAACGACGCCCCGGCGCTCGCGCGGGCGGACGTCGGCCTCGCGATGAACAGCGGCACGAGCGCCGCGAAGGAGGCCGGCAACATGGTCGACCTCGACAACGACCCCACGAAGCTGATCGAGGTCGTCTCGATCGGCAAGCAGCTCCTGATCACGCGCGGCGCGCTGACGACGTTCTCGATCACCAACGACGTCGCGAAGTACTTCGTCATCATCCCGGCGATCTTCGCGACCGCCGGCGCGAGCCGCCTCCCCGGCGTCGCCGCGCTCAACCTCCTCGGCTTCGGCAACCCGCTGCTCGCCGTGCTCGCGGCGCTCGTCTTCAACGCGCTCATCATTCCGATCCTGATCCCGCTCGCCCTCGCCGGGGTGCCGTTCCGGCCCCGGAGCGCGATCGACCTCCTCCGGCGGAACATCCTCACCTACGGCCTCGGGGGGCTCGTGAGCGCGTTCGCCGGGATCTGGCTCTGCTACGTGTTCCTCGGCTTCCTGCTCGGCGTGCCGTTCTTCCACGTCGCCGGCGTCTTCGTCGCCCACTGGCTTCCGCTCGGGGGCCGATGAGCGGACCGAGCCGGCCGCCGGCCCCGCCGCCGGCGCTGCGCTGGACGACCCACGTGCGGGCGGGCGCGGTCTTCCTCGTCCTCGCGATCCTGCTCACGGGCGTCGCCTACCCGTGGGTCGTGACGGAGGTCGCCCAGGTGATCGCACCGGCGACCGCGAACGGCTCGCTGCTCCGCTGCCCGAACGGCACGATCGTGGGCTCCGCCGACATCGCGCAGAACCTCTCGGCCGGTAAGGCCGGGCCCGGCCTGTTCTGGGCCCGTCCGTCGCTCACCGACTACAACACGACGCTTGGCGCCGAAAGCCCGCCGGGCCCGAGCGACCCGGAGCTGCTCGCGCTCCTGAACGAGACGATCGCCTGGATGAACGCCGAGAACGCGACGGGGAACTCGTCGCCGAACGCGGTCCTGCCGTACTGGTGGGTCGCGCCGAGCGCCTCGTCCGTCGACCCGGACCTCACGCCGTCCGCGGTCCTCGTGCAGATCCCGCGCGTGAGCGCCAACACCAACCTTTCGGTCGCGATCCTGATGGGGCTCGTCAACGACCACATCACCGAGCCTCCCCTGCCGTACCTGGGCGTCGCGTTCGTGAACGTTCTTGAGCTCGACATCGCTCTCCTGGCCTTGGAGGGGACCTGCTGATGTACCGCAAGATCCTCGTGCCGGTGCAGGTCCCGGCGGAGGTCGAGCCGCTCGTGCGCTTCGCCGCGCAGCTCCTCGAGCCGGGCGGGGAGATCCGCGTCCTGCACGTCATCCCGACGACGACGCTCCCCGAGGTGACGCGCGCCTGGCGCGCGTCGGTCAACCTGGTCGTGCCGGCGCACGAGGTCGGCGCGGTCCTGGACGTCAAGGTCGACCCGGAGGTCCGCGCGTCGACCGACGTCCCCGGCGAGATCCTCGAGAGCGCCGAGACCCACGCGGTCGACGCGATCGTCTTCACGCTCCGCGGGAACCCGCGCAGCCACAACCCGTTCGTCGGCCACACCGCCTCGGCGCTCCTCCAGCATGCCGGGGCCGACGTCCTGGTCGTCAACCGCCTCGCCCTCGCGAGCGGGAGCGTGCCCCGGGTCATCGTCCCGACGTTCGGCGACCGGCCGACGTCGCGCTCCCTCGCCCTCGCCGAGGAGCTCTCGGTCAAGGCCGGAGGGGTCCCCGTGATCACGCTGGTCTTCGGTCCGGCGGCCGGCGCGGACGACGCGTCGGGAGCGGAGCGGACGAGCCGCGGCGTCCCGTACGTGCGCCGCTCCGTCCCGCTCGCGGGGCCGATGCTCGGGCGCCGCCGCCGCCTGCCGGAGCTGATCCTCCAGGCGGCGGCGCGGGAGCGCTACGGCCTCCTGCTCGTCGGCGAGGAGCCCGTCGGCGGGGGGGCGCTGCTCACGCGGCGGTTCCTCGAGTCGCTGTTCCGCGCCGCGCCGTGCCCGGTCGTCTCCCTCCGGAGCTAGGCGCGCGGCGGCCGGGGATGGCGACCCTCTGGTTCGTCGGGCTAGGACTCGACGACGAGCGCGGGCTCTCGCGTCGGGCGATCGACGTCCTGCGCTCGAGCGAGGTCTTCGCGGAGGAGTACACCGCCGTCTCCGCCGCCGGAACGCTCGCCCGTCTCTCCGCGGAGCTCGGTCGGCCGGTGCGTCGGCTCGGGCGCGAGGAGGTCGAGGGGGAGGCGACGATCGTCCGCGCGCTCGGCGAGGCGGCGTCCGTCGCGCTGGTCGTCGTCGGCGACCCGTTCGCGGCGACGACGCACGTGGCCTTGCGGCTCGCCGCCGAGCGGGCCGGCCACGCCTGGCGGTACCTGCCGAACGCGAGCATCCTGGTCGCCGCCGCCGGCTTCCTCGGCCTCATGCACTACCGCTTCGGCCGCACCGTCTCGCTGCCGCTCCCGCGCCCCGGCTTCGCCCCGCGGTCGCCGATCGCGCAGATCGGCTCGAACCGCGAGCGCGACCTCCACACGCTGGTCCTCCTCGACCTCGCGCCGGAGGAGGGGCGGTTCCTGCTCGCGGGCGAGGCGATCACGCTGCTCCTCGAGCGCGACCCGGAGCACCGGACCCTCGCCGACGACGACCTCCTCGCCGTCGCCGCGCGGGTCGGCCGGGACGACGCCGCCGGGTTCTTCGGGCCGGCCCGGGCGTTGCGGACGGCCGAGCTAGGGCCCCCGCTCCACACGCTGGTGGTGCCGGCCCGGAGCCTCCACTTCGAGGAGCAGGCCGCGCTCGAGCGGTTCCGCCTCCGCTAGCCGGAGGGGGAGGACCGGTCGTTCGGAGCGAGCGCGTCCGCGAACTGCTGGATGCGGAACGGCCTCAGGAGCAGCACGTCCGGGCCGACGCCCGCCGCCGTGGGAGGGGGAGGCCGGGACGCCGGGGCGACCAGGATGACGCGCACCCCCGGGACGATCGTCCGGGCGGCCGTGAGGAGGTCGTTCGGGGTCCCGTCGCTCAGGTGGGTATCGGCGACGACGAGCGGCGGGCGGCGTTCGCGAAGGAGGCGGAGCGCCTCGGTCACCCCTTCCGCCTCCGCGTCCACGCGGACCCGGTGGAGCTGGAGAAGGCCGCGGAGCAGGATGCGCATCTCCTCGTCGGCCGCGACCACGAGGGCCGCGGAGCCCGAGCCCTCGCTGCCCCGCAACGGTGGTGCCTGGCGCCCGGTCGGCCCCGGGCGTCGTGTGCCCGGCCGGGGGCGACGGCGCATTAATGCATGCTTCGATATGATTAGCCTTGCGCGCCGTCCGGAGGACGCGCGTCGGCGACCTCCCCCCAGTTCGCGACCCCGGCGGCCCGCAGCAGCTCGTCGAGGGCGTCGTGGTAGCGCTCCGCGGGGGCGTGCAGGAGCTCCCCGATCCGCCCCTGGAGCGCCTGGCCGAACTCCTTCTCGGTCGGGGTGAACTGCCAGGCATGGGCGGAGGCGCGCCCGACGGCGAGGAGGAAGCCGAAGCCGAGCCCCCGCTCCTTCCCCTCGCGGGGGAGCGTCTGTACGACCGTCCGCTCCGCGCCGCTCTCGCCGTGCACGCGGAACGCCCGGGCGATCCGGTCCGTCCAGGCCGCCTCGGGGGCGAGGCGGGCGTACTGCGGCAGGGTGCCGAGCAGTTCCTGCTCCTCGCTCCGCCGCTGCAGGCGCTTGAGGACCTCCGCGACGCGACCGGGGGCTCCCCGGGCCTCGTCAACCAGGCGACGGGCCTCCTTCGGGTCCGGGACGATCACCCCGACGATCTCCTCCGCGTGCTCGCCCCAGAGCCGCTCGAGCGCGCGGCTCGCGGTCGGCTCGTCGACCTCGAAGAGGCCGTCGATCTCCCCGAGGACGGCGGCGAGCGCCTTCCGCTCGACCGGGGTCGGGCGGAGCGCCGCGAGGAACGCCTCGACGTCGGGTCCGTAGCAGGTCCCTCCCGCGACGAGCGTCCTGCGGGAGGTCTTCTCGAGGCGAGGGCGCAGCTCGTCCAGGTAGCCGTCCAGGAGCTGCGCGTCGGCGAGACGGCCGAGGAGGTAGCGCTTGAGCAGCGCGCGGGGGACCCCCGGCAGTGCGTGGTGGACGCACGCGTCGCCCCCCCGGCAGGCGACGTTGAGCTCCGCGGAGACGGGGAACTCCTCCTCGGGCGCGGGGACGGCCGCGCCGTCGGAGAGCGAGGAGAGGAGATGGCGGTCGTCCTTCGCGCACTTGCGGCAGAGGCGGAAGGCGAGGCCGGCGCCGGGCCAGCCGACCGCCACGAACGGCCGCGGCTCCCCCGCGGCAAGGTGCGGGCAGCGGTAGACGTGGTGCTCGGCGTCCTCGAGGAGGCGGTACGGCAGCTCGGAGATCCGCTCGCTGACGAACTCGGCGGGAGGCCGCTCCGAGCGACCGGTGCACCAGAGCGCGTGCCGCGTCGCGAAGAAGTGGTAGCCCTTGCGGGCCCAGTCGACGTAGCCGAAGAGGAGCCGATCCGGTTCGTTCGAGCGCTGGACGGCGACCTCCGCCTCGCGGTCGGTCGCCGCGAGCGACGCGTAGGAGACGTCGCCGCTCGCCGTCGGGAACGAGACGACGGTCGGGGACGACGGGGCGAGGGCGAACTTGAGGAGCCCGGCGTAGGCGCGCGGGATCGCATCGCCCCAGCGCGCGAGGCGGGCGAGACGCTTCTCGTCGTCCGCGGCCTCGCGGACCGCCTCCAGCTCGTCGCGCAGCCGGTCGAACCGCTCGCGCGGACAGTCGTCGGTAAGGTGGGGGAGCAGCGGCTCCACGCTCTGGCGGAGCGACTTCGCCCGGGCGAGGAGGTCCGCCTCGCGGAGCCCGGAACCCCTGCGCAGCCTCGGCATCGCGCCGGCGCGAGCGAGCCAGTCTACATATTCCCGGCTGCCGGCGACCTAGCGACGGCACGCCGCGAGAAAGTGCTCGAAGATCGCCCGTCCGCCCTCGGTGTGCTCGACCTCCGGATGGAACTGGACCCCCCAGATCGGACGCTGCGGGCTCGCCATCGCCTCGACCGGGCACGCCGACGAGTGCGCGAGCACCGCCCAGCCCGGCGGCGGCGCGACGACGTGGTCGTTGTGGCTCGCCCAGACGTTCAGGCGCGAAGGGAGGCCGGCGAACAGCGGGTCGTCCGGGCGATCGACCGTCAGCTCGACGGAACCGAACTCCGGCGCCCCCCGCGCGAGGCGGCCCCCGAAGTGCCGGCCGAGGAACTGGTGCCCGACGCAGATCGCCAGCACCGGCACGTCGACCCGGTCGATCCAGCGGTCGACCTCGCCGAGCGGCGCGGAGGAGCCCTCCAGGCTCAGCGCCCCGCCGGAGAGGACGATCCCGTCCGCCCGCAGCTCGGCGAGCGGGGTCGTGTTCGGCACGATCCGGCTCTCGGCGCCGAGGTCGCGCAGGACCCGCCACTCGCGGTGCGTCCACTGCCCCCCGTTGTCGACGACCGGCACGATCATCGGGGCGGGCTCCTCGCGCGCGTCTCGTCGGTCGCGGGGGGCCGGGCGCCTAGCCGCTCGACGGCGACCTTGAGCTCGTGGACCTCCGAGCGCATCTGCAGCATCTCCTCCTCGAACGGCGTGAACCCTCGCGGACCGAGGAGCCGGGCCGACGTATAGATGCCGATGAAGATCGCGCCGATGAACGCGACGATCGACGTGAAGACGAGCGAGACGACCAGCGAGATCGGGTCGCCGAGGACGGCCGAGATCGGGAACGTGAAGACGTGGGTGACCTCGGCGAGCTCGAGCACGACCAGCGCGATCAGCACGACGCTCCAGAGGGTCACGACGGCGCGCGACGGCCTCACGGAGGACCCCCGGAGCCGAAGTTGACGAGCAGCCAGGCGTGCGGGAGCTGGGAGACCGGCCACGAGCTCGGGGTCGTGACCCCCGGGGTCGCGTGGGAACAACCCGCGATCGCGAGGCTCTCGCCGGGAGCGCCCGGATTGACGACGTAGAAGGCGAACTCCGCGTCGTAGATCGTCGTCGTCCCCCCGGCGCGGTAGACGGCCGAGGCGTTGACCACGACCGGCGAGAGGCTCGTGTTGACGCTCAGCTCGAGCATGTTCGTCGCGTTCGTGTAGCTCCAGCCGACCCCGGAGGTCGGACAGCTGCCGGTCCAGGGGAACCCCCCGCCGAGCGCGATCTCGAGGCGGGCGTACGGCACGGTGTCCCCGATCGCCCGGACGTCGAACTGCAGCGCCGTCGAGCTCGGGGGCTGGTAGACGACCAGCTCCGCCTGGAGCTCGAGCGGCGACGGACCGCTCGCGAGGAGGACCGGGGTGAAGACGATCAGCGCGACCAGGAGCGCCGCGGCGCCGACGAACGGGACCGGTGCGTAGGC
>JASHSA010000012.1 GCA_030037035.1 Thermoplasmata archaeon | reverse complement strand
GGGCTCGGCGGGGAGGTCGTCTACATCGACACCGAGTCGACGTTCCGGCCCGAGCGGATCGTCGACATGGCGAAGGGGCTCGGGATCGAGCCGGAGCCGGCGCTCGAGCACATCCACGTCGCCCGGGCGTTCAACTCGAACCACCAGATGCTCCTCGTGCAGAAGGCGCAGGAGCTCGCGCGCGAGAAGCCGATCCGGCTCCTCGTCGTCGACTCGCTCACGTCGCACTTCCGCTCGGAGTACGTCGGCCGCGCCGAGCTCGCCCCGCGCCAGCAGCAGCTCAACAAGCACCTGCACGAGCTGCTGCGGTTCGCCGACACGTACAACGCCGCGATCGTCGTCACGAACCAGGTCTCCGCGCGGCCGGACATCCTCTTCGGCGACCCGACGCGCCCGATCGGCGGCAACATCGTCGCCCACGCGGCGACGTACCGCGTCTACCTGCGCAAGTCGAAGCCGCCGCGCCGCATCGCCCGCCTGATCGACTCGCCGAACCTCCCCGAAGGGGAGGCGGTCTTCTCGCTCACGACCGAGGGGATCCGCGAGTAGGCCCGGAGGCCGTCCCGACGCGCCGGAGCGCCGTCGCCTTCACGTAGAGCCACACCGGGGTCCCGGGGGCGAGGCGGAGCCGGCGGACCGATTCGCCCGTGACGGCGACGCGGAGCCGCTCCCCGTCGCAGCGGACCACGAGGGTGAGGCCGAGCCCCTCCCGCCCGGGGCGCACCGCGACGACGGTCCCGGCGAGGACGTTGCGGGCGCTGGAGGTGAACCGGCGCCGCGCGACGACGACCGCCTCCGGGTCGAGCAGGACGGAGACCGGGGTCCCTTCCGGGGCGTCGAAGGCGACGTGCAGGCCGAGCGATCGGCCGACGCGGACCTCGGGGTCGGCGGAGCGGCGGTAGACCCCCTGCAGGAGGTTCGGCGCCGAGAGCGGGGTCGTCGGCCGAGCGTCCAGGAGCTCGAGCGACGTGAACCCCCCACGGGCGATCCGGTCGCCGAGCGCGGTCAGGACCGTCCCTCCGTGGCGCGCGCCGCCCCGCACGCTCGCGACGACCGGCCCGCCGAACGCCCGGGAGAGCCGGGCGAGCCGGTAGACGGCGCGGTCGCGGCTGATCCCGAGACGGCGGCTCGCCGCGACGACCGACGGCCGCCGCTCCAGGGCGTGCAGCAGCGCGATGTCGGTGCTGGTGACCAGGTCGGCCCGGCTCATCGCTCCGCCTCCTCGGCAACCCCGTCGGCACGGCCCAGCGGGCGGAGGCTCTTCTCCTCGACGTCGAACCGGACCGTCTCCCCGAGCGCCGGGGGCGCCGCGGCTCCGGGGGGAGGCCCGCGGAGCGCGACCGTCAGCTCCCCGACGCTCGCGTGGACCGCCACCCCCTCGGGGGTGGGCCGGGACCGGCGCACGAGCCCCGTCCACGTCCCGGGCCCGCCGGCCCCGCTCGCGAGCGCCGGCCGGGCGAAGGCGATTCCGCCGGGGCCGGCGCGCGGAGCGAGCCAGGCGGCGAGCGATGCCGGAGCGCCCCCGACGAGCGCGCCGGGGTCGTAGACGTTCTCGAAGCCGGCGAAGCGCGCCGTGAAGGCGTCGATCGGCCGCTCGAGCAGGCGGCCCGGCTCGCCGAGGAACGCCGTCGTCCCGTTCCGCAGGACGAGGAACGTGTCGGCGGCCGCGAAGGCGAGCGGGGGGTCGTGGGTGACGACCACGACCGGCAGCCGCTCGCGCCGGGTCATCTCCTCGAGGACGCCGGAGAGCGCGTGACGGGCGTCGACGTCCAGCGCCTGCCACGGCTCGTCCCAGAGGACGAGCTCGGGCTCGGCGGCGAGCGCCCGCGCGAGCGCCACCCGCTCGCGCTCGCCGCCGCTCAGCTGGGCCGGGTAGCGGCGGGCGAGCGGGGCGAGGCCGAACCGCTCGAGGAGCTCCCGGGCCGCGCGGAGGGCGTCGAGCCTCCCGCGGACCTCGAGGGGGTAGCTGACGTTCCGCTCGACGGTGCGGTGCGGCAGGAGCCCGAGCCCCTGGGGGACGTAGCCGAGACCGCGGTGCTCGGGGGGGCGGTCGGTGAGGTCGACCCCGTCGCGGAGGAGCCGTCCCGCGTGGACCGGCAGGAAGCCGGCGATGCTCCGCAGGAGCGTCGTCTTCCCCGCCCCGGAGCGGCCGAGGACGGCGACGACCTCGCCGGGACGCAGACGCAGGTCGACCGGACCGAGCCGGAAGCCGTCCAGCCGGCTCGCGAGCCCCTCGAGCGACCAGGCCGTCACGGTACGAGCTCCCCCCGCCCCCACGGGAGCCATCCGCTGCGCTCGCCGATCCGCACGAGGAGGAACAGCGCGAAGGCGATCAGCAGGAACACCGAGCTGACCGCCGCCGCCTCCGGGAGGTCGCCGTTCTGGAAGAGGTCGTAGACGAGGACCGAGATCGTCGACGTCACCGGCCCCGTGTACGGTCCGGCCGGATAGACGTAGTAGGCGAGGATCAGGATCCCGCCGATCTCGCTCACGGAGCGGGCCCACGTCAGGAGCAGGCCGGCGACGATTCCGCGCAGCGCGATCGGGAACGTGACGGTGAGGAACGCCGTCGCCGGCCCGGCCCCGAGCGAGCGCGCCGCCTCGAGCGTGCCGGCGTCGACCGCGCGGAAGGAGAGCTCGGAGGCGAGGACGGTGTACGGGGCGCTGACGAAGACCATGACGAGGACGACCCCCCAGACCGTGTAGTAGACCGGAAAGCCGATCGCGGTCGTGAAGCGGTAGAGCGGGCTCCCCGGGATGACGAGGAAGAACAGCCCGAGGCCGACCATGAGGTGCGGCACGACGACCGGCAGCGCGACGACCGACTCGACGACGCTGCGGCCGGGGAACCGCCGGCGGGCGAGCAGGTAGCCGAGCGGGATCGCGAAGACGACCGCCGCGAGGACGGAGATCCCCGAGGCGAGGAACGTCAGCCAGAGCGCCGCCCGCACCGCCGGCTGGTGGGCGGCGGTCCAGATCGCCTCCGGCGTCGCGTAGGTGAACAGCGCGTACAGCGGCAGGAGGAACAGCGCCAGCAGCGAGCCGGCGAGCACCAGCTGGAGGACGAGCCAGGGAGCCCCTCGGGGGCTCGAGCGAGGACGCGGGGGGCGGTCGGCCGACCCTACGTCAGGAGGTTGCTCGCCCACGTCGGCATCGTGGTGACGTCCGGCGCCAGGACGGAGGGGACCGCCTTCGGGTTGTCCGTCCAGGCCGGGAAGATCGGAGTGAACGCCCCGCCGGCCGAGAGCATCGCCTCCCCCTGCGGGGAGTCAAGGAGGTGGAGGAACGCGGCGCCGAGGGTGGCGTTCGGGGCGTCGAGCGGCACGGTCGCCGCGAAGAGGACCGGCGCGGGCACGACGGGGACGAGCGAGCCGCTCGAGGAGATGATCTCCGTCGAGAGCTTCGCGTAGTCGCCGAGCGCGGTCGTGTTGTTCGACGCGAGGCCGACGATCGGATCGAGGGGAAGGTACGTGAGGTGCTCGGCGATCGCGTAGGCGCGGTAGGTGATCAGCGCCGAGACGACGCCGGTCTTGATCAGCGTCGCCGCGTCGGACTCGTGCTCGATGAGGGTGACGCCCGTGACCGGGGTCGCGTAGCCGCCCTCGCTCCCGCTGTAGAAGTGCCCGTAGATTTGGGAGATGTCGCCGCCCCCGTAGAGCATCCCCTGGAGCATCATGTCGAAGATCTCGTTGTAGCCGTTCGGGTCGGTCGAGGCGTTCCAGACCGCGAACGGCGCGACGGACCCCCCCGCGGTGATCGCGGAGACGAGCGTCGTCCCCCAGTTCGAGGTGGTGAGGTGGTCGAACGCGGAGATGCTCGCGTTGTAGACGAGGACCTCCGGGGTCTCCCCGAAGATCACCTCGTAGTTCGCGTACTTCGGTTCGAGGAGCGACGGGATGAGGCGGTAGTCGGCGACCGCGGCGACGTCGGCCTTCACGGCGAGGGTGCTGACCGCCGTCGTCACGTCCAGGGAGCCCTCGTACGTCTGGGAGGCGGCCGGGGCGGTGATGCCCGGCGTCTCGTTCACGAGCGCGTCGGCGAGCGAGGGAAAGATGCCGACGAGCGAACCGGCCGCGAGGACCGAGAGGGTCCTGGCCTCGGCCGAGGACGAGTGGGCGGCCGGCGAGCCGCGGTACTCGTAGCCGGTGAAGAAGCCGACCCCGCCGACCCCTGCGGCGGCCAGTATCACGACGACGATCCAGACGTGGGTGGTGGCGACCATCGATGAGGGTAGTTCCCACATCGGATAACGTGGAGGGGCGGGCCGGGGACTACAGGTCGCGCGCGCGGTCCGGCGGGAAGTACAGCCGGTAGGCCCGCCCCGCGAGGGAGGCGACGGGGACGGGGCCGAACCGCCGGCTGTCCCGCGCCCGGTCGACCGCATCGCCGCGCACCTCCACCGTGCCGCCGAGGGGGTCGACGGCCGTCACGCGCTTCACCAGCCACCGCACCCGGCGCTCGGGGTCGGCCAGGACGACGACGTCGCCCGCCTCCGGCGGGCGTTCGCGGTAGGCGGCCGCGTCGACGTAGAGGCGGTCCCCGGGGCGGAGGGTCGGGGCCATGCTCTCGTCGGCGACGACGACCCGCCGGCGTCCCAGGCGTCGCCGCCACCGCGCGCCGACCGGACCGCTCGGCGCGGGGGGTTCCCGCAACGTTATCCTCCGTTCGACGTGCCTCGGGTCATGTCCGCGCTTGCCCGGCTGCACGCCCGCTGGATCGCCGTCCGTGACGCCGTCGTCCCGCCGGAGACCGTCTACGCCCACTGCGACATCCCTTGCGGTATTTACGACCCCCACGAGGCCCAGATCGGCGCCCTCACGGTCCTGCGGATGGACCAGCTGATCGCCGAGGCGGCGGCCCCTGCGGCCGGCGCGAAGCCCGAAGAGCAGGCCGCCTACGTCTCCAAGCTCGCCCGCTACACCGCCGTGAAGGAGCAGCACGCCGAGCGGGTCAAGCACGAGGTGCGCGTGATCTGGGGCGACTACATCACCCCGGACCACGTGAAGGCGTACCCGCAGCTCGGCGACCTCGTCGTCCGGATCCTGAAGCAGGCCTCGAAGGCGCGGCAGTCCCCGGCGCTCGCGGAGGCCCAGGAGCTCGTCAAGCTCGTCCAGGAGTTCTCCGAGCTCTTCTGGACGACCAAGGGCGCGAAGACCCGTCGTCAGCCGTCCCTGCAGAAGTCCGGCGGCGAGCTCGTCCTGCCGGTACCGGCCTAGTCGCGCGGGGAGCCGGGCGGAGAGGATGAGCGAGGCCGTCCTGCTGGACGGTCGCTCGCTCACGCTCGAGAAGTTCCTCGAGGTCGTCCGGGGGGAGCGCCCGGTCGGGCTCGCCGCGGAGGCGCTCGGCCCGGTCCGCGCTAGCCGGGTCGCGGTCGACCGGGTCGTCGCCTCCGGCCGGGCCGTCTACGGGGTGACGACCGGCTTCGGCGCGCTGTCGGACGTGACGATCCCCCCGTCGCGCGTCCGCGAGCTGCAGCTCTCGCTCGTGCGGAGCCACGCGAGCGGCACCGGCCCCCCGCTCCCGCCGGAGGTCGTGCGCGGGCTGATGCTCCTGAGGCTCAACTCGCTCGCGCGGGGCCTCTCCGGGGTCCGCGAAGCGGTCCTCGAGGCCCTCGTCGCGCTCCTCAACCGTCGGCTCGTGCCGTGGATCCCCGAGCAGGGCTCGGTCGGAGCGTCGGGAGACCTCGCCCCGCTCGCCCACCTCGCGCTCGCGCTCGTCGGCGAGGGCGCGTTCCGCGACGCGACGAGCGGCGCCGCGCGTCCGGCCTCGGAGGTCCTCGCGCGCGAGGGCCTGCGGCCGCTCGAGCTCGAGGCGAAGGAGGGGGTCGCGCTCCTCAACGGCACCGCGCTGATGGGGACGTACCTCGCCCTCGGCCTCGCCGACGCCCACGAGCTCCTGTCGGCGGCGACCGTCGCGGGCGCGATGAGCGTCGACGCGCTCCTCGGCTCGCCCCAGGCGTTCGACGACCGGCTCGGCGAGGCGCGCCAGGCCCCGGACGAGCGCGCGGTCGCGGGGGCCCTGCGTGCGCTCCTCGCGGGGAGCGAGCTCGCCGTCGAGCGCCCCGGCTGGAGCGGACAAGACCCGTACACGCTGCGGTGCCTTCCGCAGGTCCTCGGGGCGAGCCGCGGGGCGCTCCGCGTCGCCGAGCAGGCGATCGGGCGCGAGCTGAACGCGGTCACCGACAATCCCCTCGTCTTCGGGGACGACGACTTCGTGAGCGGGGGGAACTTCCACGGCCAGTCGCTCGCGTTCGCGCTCGACGCCCTCGCCCTCGGCGTGCAGTACCTCGCGGGCTTCGCCGAGCGGCGGGTCTCCCGCCTCGTCCACCCGGCGCTCAACCGCGGCCTGCCGGCGTTCCTCGCGCCGGAGCCCGGCGTCACGAGCGGCTTCATGATCCCGCAGTACGTCGCCGCCGCGCTCGTCAACGAGAACGCGACGCTCGTCCATCCGGCGAGCGCGACGAGCGTTCCGACCTCGGCGGACCAGGAGGACTACGTCAGCATGGGCGCCTGGGCCGGCGCGAAGCTCGCCCGGGTCCTCCGCAACAGCCGCGCCGTGGTCGCGATCGAGTGGATCGTCGCCGGCTCGGCGCTCGAGCACCGGCGCCCGAAGCGCGGGGGACGGGGGAGCGAGGCCGCGCTGCGCGCGCTCCGCGGCCTCGTCCGTCCCTGGGAGAGCGACCGTAGCGCGTCGGCCGATCTCGAGCGTGTCGCCGCCGCGATCGCCTCCGGCGAGCTCGTCCGCGCCGTCCGTGCGGTCGTGCCGTTCTGAGCCGGGCGGCCGGTGAGGGAGCGCCGGTCGCCGGGCCGGCCGAGGGCGGTCGGCTCAGTGCGTCGCGGCTACCGCGGGAGCCGGCGCGGTCGCGGTCGGGCCGCGGACCTCGGAGACGCCGGAGGGGCCGAAGCGGACGACCTCCCCGCAGCTCGGGCAGCCGTACTCGCTCAGGCCGCGGTGCTGAAGGCGCGTGCGGCAGCGCGGACACGGGATCGGGCTGGCGGTGACGTACGCCGCGAGGAGCTCCTGGGAGCGCCGGTCGCCGTACGACGCTGACGGGGCCGGCGCCGTCTTCGCGACGACGGCCGGAGCGCCCTCCGCGGCGACGGGCGGCGCGGTCGCGCCGGCGGTCCTCGAGGAGAACAGCCGGCCGCACTCCGGGCAGACGTTGAGGCTCGGGGAACTGGAGGCGACCAGCCCGACATGGCAGGACGGGCACTGGGCCCGGAGCGTACCGGAGCTCATCACCGGAGGAGGCGCGGCCAGCGTCGGTCCGAGGTCAACGCGGGGACGCGCCGGCGGCGCGGGGGACGCCGCGGTCGGGGGCGGAGGAGGGTCGGACCAGACGACCGAGACCGGCGGGGCCCATCGGACGACGCGCCGTGCCGGGTCGTAGGCCATCGACGTGCCGGAGCGCGTCAGCTCGTCCACGAGCAGGCGCTCGACCTTGCGGGTCCTCCAGGAGAGCGCGGCGGCGAGCCCCGCGACGGTCGTCTCCTGGAGCGAACGCACCGTCGTCTCCAGCGCCCGGCGGTCGTGCTCGGAGGGGCGGAAGAACAGGCCCATCGCCCGAGTTCCGGGCGACGTTCAAAAGAACCTATCGCTCGAGCGGCGTCGCCACGGGCTCCGCGAGAACCGATCGGGAAGGCACCGGCACGGCCCCCCCGGCCTCGTGGACACTGCCACCGAGGGTGCCTTGCCGATGCCCGAGGCCACTATGGGGATACCGCGGCAGTCTATATAGTTGACGCCAGCCATGGGGGGTGGTCGGTGGACCGCGCGGGGACCCCTGCCGGAACGAGGGTTCATCTGCCGGAGCGCGCAACGTTCTCCACCGGGACCTCGCCTCCGGGAGGCGGGGGGGGCCAGCCATGTTCGCTTTCGGGGGTAGCGCGAGCGGGACCGAGGCGCACGTCGGGACGGGATCGACCGGCTCCGGCGAGCGGGTGCCGGCGGTCCTCTGGGTGCCGGACGACGACGTGCGGCTTCTCCTCCGCGGGATCCTCACGCTGCAGCGGTACCCGGTCGTCCTCGAGCTCACGAGCGCCGAGTCGCTGCACCGCTGGGAACCGGCGCCGGTCGCGCTCCTGGTCGTCGACGCCGTCTCGGGGGCGGGCCGATGGCGCGAGGAGCTCGCCGAGGCGTTGCGCGCGCGTCCCGAACTGAGGGCGCTCGTCCTTCTGCCGAAGGACAGCGAGGCCCTGCGGAGGGACGCCGAGGCGCTCGGAGCGCGGGCTACGCTCGTGCGTCCGTTCGCGGTGAGGGACCTCGTCGAGGCGATCCGCGAGGCGTTGCGGGGCTCGCCGATCGACCCGGATCGCTAGCGGGACCCAGGGGAGGTCCGCCCCGGGGGTCGTCCGTGCGTCCGCGGCCGCCGCGCCCGGAGCGCCCCGAGGATCTTTCCGGTCGCGCGAGGCAGCGGCAGGCGGGAGATCTCCGCGAGCGTCGCCCACCGCCTCCCGCGGGCCGGGGACGACATCGCGCGGGCCCGGCCTTCGAAGACGTGCAGCTCGACCGTGAAGTGGCTGTAGCCGTGCCGCACCACGCCGACCGGAGCGAGGCGCCCCACCGCGACGCCCGTCTCCTCGCGCAGCTCACGTCGGGCGGCGTCGACGGGCCGCTCGCCGCGCTCGAGCTTCCCGCCGGGAAACTCCCAGAGCCCGCCGAGAAGGCCTCCGGCCGGCCGACGTTGGACGAGCCAGCGCGAACCGTGTCGGAGCGCGACGACCGCCGCCCGTACGTGGGGACGGGCCGGCCGTCGCGTCGATCGCGGCAGGCGTCCCGGCGCCGCCAGCTCACGATAGGCCCGGCAGCCGAACGCCACCGGGCACGCGTCGCAGCGAGGCCGGCGGGGACGACAGACGAGCTCTCCGAGTTCCATCAGCCCCTCGGCGAACGCTCCCGAGGCGCCAGAGGGGATCGACCGTTCGAGTCGCGCGCGAAGCTCCTCCTGGACGGCTCGGCGGCCGACGTCGCGCTCCTCGCGGGCCCAGCGCGCCGCGACCCTCAGCACGTTCGCGTCGAGCGGCACGACCGGCAGGTCGAACGCGAGCGCGCCGATCGCCCGCGCCGTGTACGCTCCGACCCCGGGCAAGCGCTCGAGCGCGTCGACCGTCCGGGGCAACGCGCCGCCGTGCTCCCGCACCAGGATCCCGGCCGCTTGCCGCAGCCGACGGGCCCGCGCGTAGTAGCCGGCGCCCTCCCACGCCTTCAGGACCTGCTGCGTCGGGGCCCGGGCCAGCGACGCGACGTCCGGGAACCGCCGGACGAACCGCTCGAAGTACGGGGCGGCCTGCTCGACGCGCGTCTGCTGCAGGAGCACCTCGGCGACCCAGATCCGGTACGGGTCCCGGGACGCTCGCCAGGGGAGCGGCCGTCGCGCGTGGCGGAACCAGGCGAGCACGGCCCGAGCGATCTCGGGCCGGAACCTCTCGCCGACCCGGCCACGACGCTCCGGCGCGCGCGTGAACTGCCGCACGAGACGCACCCTTAAAGAGGCCGAGGTTTTCGAACGCCGGGAGGGAGCCACGACGGAGCGCGCGCCGATGGTCCGCGTCGACGATTCGACGTTCGAGGTCGAGGTGATCCGCTCCCCGCTGCCGGTCGTCGTCGACTTCTACGCGGACTGGTGCGCCCCCTGCCGGATCATCGA
>JASHSA010000011.1 GCA_030037035.1 Thermoplasmata archaeon | reverse complement strand
AGGGAGCTCGGTACCGAGGTCGCCGACGGCGTCGGTCCGAGCCCGCGGGCCGCGGCCTCGAACAGCGGGGGACTCTGGCTCGCGAGCTCGCGCAAGAACCACTCCATCTTCTCGTGGACCTGCAGGAACCGGGCGAACAGGTCGGCCGAGCCCGGGTCCTGGGCCTCCTCGGCGGCCCGGAAGCCGTGGTGCATCCCTTCGATGATCGCCCGGTGGGCCGCGAGCAACCGCTCGATCATCTCTCGCGGCGACGAAGGGAGTTCCTCGTCCTCCCGGAGGGTGCTCGCGCGCCGTAGCTCGCCGATGGAGTACGGTGCCCTCGCGCCAAGGATCCGCTGACGCTCGGCGAGCGTGTCGACCGTCCCCAGGACGCCCTCGGAATGCTCGTCGAACATCAGGTGGAGCTCCCGGAACAGCGGGCCGGCGACGTTCCAGTGGTAGCCCTTGTACTGGAGATAGAGGTGGACGGCGTTCGCCTCCTCCCGGAGAAGATGCGGGAGTACCGGGGACGGATTCGTGCGCGGCATACGCTCCCCGACCCTCCACCCTGCCGCGGTCGTAAAGTCCGGCCGTCAAGCACGGTTGACGCCCTCGCCGCGACGTCGTCCTTGGCTCCGTCAGGCCGTGAGCCCGCGCCGATCACCACCGGCGGGCCGCGCCTTTCAAGGAGGGTTCCGAGCGCCCTGCGGGCCGAGTCGCGAGCGGCCGATCGCCGTCTTCGCCCGGCGGGAAACCGTTTTCACGCATTCGTTCGGTCGGCCACCCCCCCTCGGAAAAGAGGGTGTAAATAGGACCGCCCGTTCGACTCGTCCATGAGGCTTTTTGCCGGAGTTGTCGGAGCGGCGCTCGTCCTGGTCGTCGCGATGCTGGTCTCGTCGGTCGCGAGCGCCAGCGTGGGGAGCTCCGGGGCTCCGAGCGTGGCGCATGCGAACAGCTCACCGACCTACACCGTGGCGTTCAACGAGACCGGCCTGCCGGCCGGGACCGCCTGGGCGGTCCATTACGCGTACGTCGGATGCGGGTGCGACGGTCCGCACGGTACGGTCAAGGGAACGACGTCCTCGTTGACCGTGGCGCTGCCGAACGGTACGTATCGCTACCACGTCGACAGGGTCAGCGGCTACTTCGTGAACGTCTCCGCGTCGGGGACGCTCAGCGTCGCGGGCACGCCGGCGCCCAGCGTCACGTTCGCCTTCCACCCGGTCGTCCCGTTCCTGGTCGAGTTCACCGAGACCGGTCTCCCCAACGGCACGCTCTGGACGGTCAGCGTCCGGGGGAACGGTAACGGCCAGGCGGCCTCGCTCGAGCACGTGACCGAGTCGTCGTACACGACCTCCCTCAACTTCACCCTCCTCAACGGGACGTACCGCTACACGGTCGACCCCGTCACCGGGTCGTTCTTCAACGGCCCGTCCCACGGCAAGTTCGTGGTCGCCGGGGGTTCCCCGGCCCCGATCGCGGTGAGCTTCCTGACGCCGCCGAGCTACACGCTCTCGTTCGTGGAGAGCGGGCTGCCGAGCGGCACCAACTGGAGCGTGCGGATCGGCGGAGGGCAGACGGTCCATGTCCACGAGACGCACTCGTCGACGACGGAGATGGTCAACTTCTCGCTCCCCGCCGGGACGTATCGCTACACGCTCTCGGAGGTCCTGGGATTCGCGGTGAGCGGACCGGCGTCCGGCAGCGTCGACCTCACGTCGAGCGGCGCCACGGTCAACGTGACGTATCGGTCGCTCGCTCCCGGGGCGTTCTACACGGTGACGTTCGACGAGAGCGGGCTCGCGAGCGCCACGCACTGGTCGGTAGGGGTCCTGGCGACGCACACGTTCGGCCACAGCCGCCACGAGACGCAGTCGTCGAACACGACCTCCCTCCAGTTCCTCCTGCAGAACGGTACCTATCGGTTCACCGTCGGGCGCGTCCGGGGCTACACCGTGAACATCTCCTCCGGTACGTTCTCCGTCGCCGGGGCCTCGCCGGCGACCGTCGAGCTCGAGTTCTCGGCGATCCCGACGTACTCGGTCACGATCTCCGAGGTCGGGCTGGCGAACGGCACGAACTGGTCGGTGCTCGTCCACACGCAGGCGTCGGTCGGGTCGGTCTACCCGGTCCGGGAGACCCTGACGGCGAACGTCTCGAACATCACCTTCGAGCTCCCGAACGGCAGCTTCTGCTACGTGATCCATGCCGTCAGCGGCTACCGCATCACCAGCGGTTCGGCGAAGGGCTCGTTCGTGATCGCGGGTGCCGCAGGGGCCACGATCACGATCGGCTTCACGGCGAAGGGCTGAGCGGCGTCCGCCGGCCCGTGTCCGGTACCCGCGTACCCCTGCCGGGGGTGGCGCGGGGATCCGGGGGACCGCGGGGCCCCCGACCCGTGGGACCGTCGCTCGCCTCGGCCCACCACGTATCGAGCTCCGTAGAGCCCGCCGCCGCCCGCCCCCGACCGGCCCGCCTGGGGCCGAAGGCGCGGACTTATCTATGCAACTTAGTATCCTCCTAGTCTCTGGATTACCAGGTCGGGTCAGTCAGGGTGGGAGGCTGACCCGGCCTCCAAGCGTCGCTCGGTTCGTTCGTTGCGATCGCTCAGGCACGGTACGGCGGGCTCGTCGTGCGACCCCGGCCTCCTGAGGGCCCGGGGCCGGTCCCCCCGAAATTGCTCCTAGACCGCGGGTCTCATCGTCGGAGCGCCTCGACCGCAAGGTCGAGGGCGCGTCGCAGCGACGGACGCGCGTCGTGGAACTTCGGTTCCCAGCCCCGCTCGTCGAGGTGGTCGCTGATGACGAAGAGGGCGGCCGCGGCACGCCCGAGCGCGCGAGCCACGGTGAACACCGCGGAGGCTTCCATCTCGACGGTAAGGATCCCGCGGGCCCGGTAGCGTCGAACCTCGGCTACGGTCTCTCGATAGATCGCGTCGATCGTCCAGGACGCTCCGGAGTCGTACGGGATTCCGGACCGTTCGAGGACTCGCCGCAGGGCCGATGCCAGCTTCGCGTCGGGATAGGCGAAGCGGGAGGGAGGCGCGTAGTGGTACGACGTCCCTTCGTCGCGAAGCGCCTTCTCGCAGACCACGATCTCCCCGGCGCGGAGCCGGGGCTGCAAGGATCCGGCCAGGCCTACGATCACGAAGCGTCGCACGCCCAAGGCCGCAAGCTCCTCGACGACGACCGCCGAGTGCGGAGCGCCTGGACCGGCGACGAGCGTCACCCCAACGCCGGGACCGGCGAGATAGATCCCCGATCTTACGTCGAGTCGCCCTCGGAATCGCCGGTCGAGGTACCGCTTCCATCGACCGCCGTAGCACAGGACGATGCTCCGGGGCGGACGTGGGGGGGCCACACCCCTCCTGCGGGCCACGTATCGATGAAAATCCGCGGCCGTGAACAACGCCGGCGCGCGATGCTTCGACGGGTGAAGCGGATACGGCACGAACGGTTCGATGGCTCCCCCGCTCATGTTCTTGTCGCGGACGCCGCTGCCGAGTCGGCCGCGATCCCCCGGCCAGCGGTAGACGGTCGCAGGTCGGTCGGCACCTTGGGCATGGCCTCGGCCGCGGGAGGCTGCGTTTTCTCCCGGCGACCGGGCCTAGCTCGGCCCTAGCATCGACCGAGCGGATCGAGGGGGGAATGGCCGCCACCCCGCCGGGGGCGACCGCCGACGTCCCGACTCCCCCGTCACCCGTGGGCGCCGGGGCCCCGGACCGCCTTGGGGGCAGCCTAGCGGGGCGGCCCGCCGGAAGGGGGCTGACTGAGCGAGAAGAGATTCCCGTCTGGGTCCCGGAACGTTGCGGAAACTCCCCACGGGTACTCCTTCGGGGGTTGAGGGAACTCAACACCCCGACGCGAAAGTTCCGCGTGGACCTTCCGACAGTCCGCGACCCGAAGGACGAGAGGGGGAGCCCGGCCCGGGGTCCAGTGCTTCGACCATTCCTGCTGCGCGGGATCGACGGCCGATCCGACCTCCCAGAGCGCAAGCTCGAGGTCCTGACCCGTCGGCCCCACGGTCACCCAGCGATGTCCCCCGGGCAAGGCGACGTCGGTCTTCTTTTCGAAGCCGACTTTCTCCGTGTAGAACGCGAGCGAGTCCTTCTGGCTTGTCACGACGAGCGTCACCTGCGCGACCCGAGTCTCCACGGTCGTTCTCCGGGGCGACCGGCCGGTCACCGAAGCGGGGGAAGGCGCCCAGCATATAACCCCAGGATCCGAACGCCCGGAGTGCCGATCGGGCGCGGGCCGATCACCGGGCTCCCCCCGGCCCAAACCCCCAACGCTCCGCCTCGGACCGGCGCACCCCGCTGCGCCGGAGCAAGCCGGATTTCGGCTGATGCGCGGCGTCATCAGCGACCTACCTGGGTCGGCCGATGTCGACTCGTCGGGTAGCACCGCAGGCCCCCGCCGCGTCGTACCCGGTTCTCTTCGGGCTCCCGGTTCGTGACGGCGAAGTCCTCACGGGGACGCTCGTTGGGAACGTTATCGGCGCAATCGGGATCGCAACCAGGTCCTGCGGCAGCGGCCCGTGGACTGAGACAGGTGCCGGGCGGGCCCGCTTACAGCCGTGTCCCCCAACCCTCGCGATCGAGCAGGTCCTGGTCCGTAGCCCTGATCCCCTGGTGCAGGTCCGTACGGGAGATCGGCCCGTCGGTTCCCCGGGATAGCCTTGCGAGGACATAGGCCCGGGAGACGGCGAGCGCGCCGATCCGTCGCAGCTCGCCGGCGACGCAGTCGGTTACGTCCCCCCCGCTGTCCTCGGTCATGCCGAGATGAACGACGCCGAAGAGCTGGTCGCGCTCCAGCCAGTAGCGGAGGTAGCCTGAAAGGACTCTCCGCGCCTCGTCCGACAGCGGGGGGAGCCGATCCGGCGGTAACGCAACCCCCAGGGAGGTGGCGACACCACCCCGCGGTCGCAGTTCTAGGAGCTCCCATCCCCCGGAACCTGCAGCGAACGCCAGGGGACCGGCCCTTCCGTCGAACACGAGCGGCAGAAGGTCAAGGCCGTCGCCTCGCGAAGGAGGAGACGGTGGCGGGAAGTCTCCGTCCTCAGGGAGCAGGAGCCGACTCTGCAACTGACGGCGGACCTCGGACTCGTCGACCCACCGTCCGTCGATTTCGAGGTCGCGGCAGATCCGGCGTCGGCGTCGCCGACTTGCTTCCAGGCGACGGTTTACACGGTAGGAGATACGGGAGCGAAGCGCGGAAAGCTCCGGGTCGAGTCCATGCGGAGGGTCCGCGGTCGCAGGTCCGCCGTATCGTTCCAGAAAGGCAAGGTCGACCCCCGGGCAACTCAGCACGGCGACCGCCTGAAGCCGGGTCCCGACGTACCCGAAGAGGGGGAACTCTCGACAGGGACCCGGTCGAACGGGGTGCGCCGTGCAACGTTGCCCTGCCAGGAGCTGACACGCACCTCCGTCAGGGTACGATCGCAGGAACTCGAACCCTCCCCGCGACCGGAACTCGGCCTCCGGGACGATCTGCAGCAAGCTCCGCTGCTCCGCCGGGACTACGAGCGGTTCGGCGTAGCAGCAGAGCCCGCAGCCGGGCAAGCACTCATACTTGAGTCCCGCAAGGGGAGACGTATCCAGAACGGGTTCGGCTCGGTCGATCGTCATTGCAGGCGCCTCGGCGACGTGGGAGCCGCCTAATGAGAACGTCACTGGCCGGGGCCGGCTCGCGCTCCGCTCGTTCGGCCGTTTAGGAGCGTGAGCGTCGCTGGAAGTCGTCTTCTTGGAAGAACGGCGGTCCTCTCTTGCCAGCTCGGCGATCTCGATGAGCCGCTCGATTTCGCGGGCCAGCGGACCGGACTCTTAGGGGCAGGGAGAGTACGAGAACGCCCAGCCTCCCCCGGGGCCTCCAGGCGCGGAGAGATTGTCGACCTCCCAGATTCCCGTGTTCGCGGGGAACGTGTAGACGTACCACGTCGTGATGTTTACCGTAACATTCAGCACCCGAGGGAGGCCTGTTGCATTGAGTTCGAGTCCGATGTCGATGTGGTGGGAGATCACATGCCGCACTCGGGCACCGCTCCCGCAAGTAGAGATCGTTTCGGTCAGCCGCTGAAAACCGTCCGCGAAGATGATGGGGGCTGCCGTCCAGCTCGTCGATACGACCTTGGGCTCTGCCGAGTCGTTCGAAAAGTTCCAAGTCGTCCCGTTGGACAAGGAGAAGGTTGTCGACGTTTCGTCATCGCTGTGCACCACGTCGAGCCGCGCGGAGCAGTTCGTGCGAGA
>JASHSA010000107.1 GCA_030037035.1 Thermoplasmata archaeon | reverse complement strand
AGCCAGCGAAGCATCTGCTCGAGCGCGAAGAACGTGGCGAACGGGTTGACCTGGTTCTTGCCGGCGTGCCGGGGCGAGCTGCCGTGCACCGGCTCGAACATCGCGTGCTCGGCGCCGACGTTCGCCCCGGCCGCGAACCCCATCCCGCCCTGCAGGACGGCGGCGAGGTCGGTGATGATGTCGCCCATCATGTTCGGTGCGACGACGACGTTGTAGTGCTCCGGCGAGCGGACGAGCCACTGGGTGAAGGCGTCGACGTAGGCGTAGTCGCGCTCGAGCTCAGGGTACTCGGCGGCGCCGATGCGGTCGAACGTCTCGCGGAAGTAGCGGCAGCCCTCGAGGACGTTCGACTTGTCGACGCACGTGACGCGCCGGACGCCGTCCTCGGGGGCGCCACGGCCGCGGGCGCGGGCGAGCTCGAAGGCGTACCGCACGATCCGCTCGGTCCCGGTGCGCGTGACGACCCGAGTGTCGATCGCGACCTCGGTCTCCCCGCTGCGTCGCAGGCGACCCCGGGCGGGCGTGTACAGGTCCTCCGTGTTCTCGCGGACGATCACCAGGTCGACGTTCTTCGGCTCCCAGACGTCGCGGAAGCCGCCGCTGATGCGGTGCGTCACCCCCGGGTAGAGCCGGCACGGACGGACGTTGGCGTACAGGTCGAGCCCCTCCCTCAGCCCGAGGACGAGCGCCCGGCCCGCGAGATCGCCGTTCGGGAGCGTCGCCCCCGGCCAGCCGACCGCGCCGACGACGACGGCGTCGGCGGCCCGCGACGCCGCCTCCGCCTCCGGCTCCCACTCCCGGCCCCGCGCAAGATAGTACTGCCCGCCGCCGGGGTACTCGGAGACGTGCCACGGCGCCGGGCCCCCTTCGGCGAGCGCCGCAAGGACCTTGAGCCCCTCGCGGACGACCTCGGGGCCGGTGCCGTCCCCGGGGAAGACGGCGATCGCGTAGCCGGCGTCCTTCATGGCCGGCTCGCGGACGGGACGGACGCTCCGGCGCGGGCGGCGAGCTCCCGGCGGACCTTCTCGACCAGGCCGCCCGCCTCGAGGAGGTCGAGGAGGTGGTGCGGGAGCGGCGGGAACGGGACCGACGCGCCGGAGCTGACGTTCGTCACGCGGCCGACCGTGAGGTCGACGCGCCCGAGGTCCCCCGCCGAGAAGATCGCCCGGACGCCGGGGGCCTCGATCGCGGGGATGCCGAGGTTGATCGCGTTGCGGAAGAAGATGCGCGCGAACGAATCGGCGACGACCGCCCCGACGCCGATCGCCCGCATCGCCTGGGGGGCGTGCTCCCGGCTCGACCCCGACCCGAAGTTCTCCCCGGCGACGATCAGGTCGCCGGCGCGCGCGCCGGCGGCGAACTCCGGCAGCGCGATCTCGAAGACGTGCTTCTTCAGCTCGTTCGGGTCGAGGATCGTGAGGTACTTGCCCGAGATGATCTGGTCGGTGTCGACGTCGCGCCCGAGCGTCCAGACCCTGCCTTCGATCACCGAGCGCATCGCCGCCCCCTAGGCGAGCGCGCGTGGGTCGGCGACCTCGCCCTCGACGGCGCTCGCCACGACCGCCGCGGGGCTCATGAGGTAGATGCGGGCCTCCTTCGCGCCCATCCGTCCGGGGAAGTTGCGGTTCGAGGAGGAGGCGCACGCCTCCTCCGGGGCGAGGATCCCGAGGTTCCCGCCGAAGCACGCCGAGCAGCTCGAGTTGGTGAAGACCGCCCCGGCCTCCGTGAAGATGTCGATCAGCCCCTCCTTCAGGCACTGCTCGTAGATCTTCGTCGACGCCGGGGTGACGATGAACCGCACGCCCCGCGCGACCTTGCGGCCCTTCATCAACGCCGCCCCCTCGCGGAGGTCCTCGATCCGCGCGTTCGTGCAGGAGCCGAGGAACGCCTGGTCGATGCGGATGTGCTCGCGCGCGACGTCCGGGAGCGGGCGGACGTTGTCCGGGGAGTACGGGCACGCGACCATCGGCGGCATCCCTTCGACGTCGAGGTCGATCGTCCGCTCGTAGCCCGCGTCGGCGTCCGGCGCCAGGGGCCGCATCGGGTGCTTGGCGATCGGCGCGAGGTACTCGCGCGTCGTCGCGTCCGGGGCGACCATCCCGGTCTTCGCGCCCATCTCGGTCGTCATGTTGCAGATCGTGAACCGCTCGGGCATCGACAGGCGCTCGATCGTCGGGCCGGAGAACTCGACGGCGCGGTACTGCGCGCCGGTCGTCCGGACCTCGCCGAGGATGCGCAGGACGAGGTCCTTCGCGGTGACCCCGGGGGCGAAGCGGCCCCGGACCCGGACCGAGATCGTCGACGGGACCTTCAGCCAGAGGCGACCGAGCGCGAGCACGGCGGCCATCTCGGTCGGGCCGATCCCGGTCGCGACGGCGCCCATCGCACCGAGCATGTTCGTGTGCGAGTCGGTGCCGACGGCGAGGTCGCCGGGGACGACCCAGCCGTCCTCGGCAAGGATCTGGTGGCAGATCCCGTGGCGCCCGACGTCGTAGAAGTGCGGCAGACCGACCTCGGCGGCGAAGTTCCGCAGGATGCGATGCAGGACGGCGGCGCCCTCCGTCGACGCCGGGACCCAGTGGTCGATCGCGATCACGACGCGGTCCGGGTCCCAGACGCGCGTTGCCCCCATCTGGTGGAACGGTCCGACGGTCTGCGCGCCCTGCTCGTGCATCATCGCGAGGTCGACGGACCCCTCGACGATCTGGCCCGGGACGACGCGCTCGAGCCCGCCGGAGCGGGCGAGGATCTTCTCGGCGAGCGTCGCGCCGCTCGGGGAGCCGCTCATGCGCTCGCCGCCCGGGCCCCGAAGGCCGACGCGAGCCTCCAGAACTCCTCGTCCGAGAGGCCGGGGTTCTCGAAGCGGCCGCGGTACTCCTCGAGGAAGCGCCGCGTCTCCTCCTTCGAGCGCATCTCGGCGATCTCCTTGAGCCGCGCGAGCAGGCCGACGAGCTCCTCCTCCCGAAGGGCGACCCCGCGCTCGCGGAGCTTCTCGACGACCGCCGCGCGGCCCGTGTGCTTCCCCAGGATCATCCCTCGGCGCCGGCCGACCGACTCCGGCTGGAGCGGCTCGTAGGTGAGCGTGTGCGCGAGGATGCCGTGCGT